>DASUHB010000030.1 GCA_036273715.1 Gemmatimonadaceae bacterium | reverse complement strand
GACGAGGGTGCGCTGGGGCGTGAAGCCGGGGAATCGATATGCGTCCCGGAGCTCGCGGCGCGGAAGGGAGCGAGAAATCATGCACGAACTTCGCCCCTCGCGCCTCTTGCTTCAACCCCACGATTCTCCTATGAAACCCGCAACCGGCTAACCTGACAATCGCCCTAATTCCACCCACTCATTTCCCCGAAGACCCACAAAAAGGATGCATGTGATGGAGAAGATCGCTGCCACGCGAGGGAAGGTGCGTTGCTCGCGCGCGTGGCCTACACCAGGTACGTGAACGATGATGTCTGGGCGTCGACGGCTGCGATCTTCCCCATCTCTTACATCCTTTTCGTTTTCCTTTGAGCCCTTCGTCGTGGGGACTCGGCTACGCGAGGGAAGGTGCGTTGTTCGCGCGCGTGACCTACACCAGGTACGTGAACGATGATGTTTGGACGTCCACGGATGCGATCTTCCCCATCCCCCATATCCTTTTCGTTTTCCTTTGAACCCTTCGTCGTAAGGACTCGGCTCCGCGCTCACAAGCGATCGCGCGAGGACTGAGGTCTCCTCGACAAAGGGTCCGAAGGATAAACAAGCGCGGCGATGTCGCGCGACATTCTTTTAAGCTGTTGCCGTCTTTTCTGACGAAACCGGCCGCCATCAATGCGTGAGGCGCTCCTGGCGCACGATCCGCCACTGTCGCCCTGACCTCACCAGCGCATAGCGCTGCTCGAACTCGAGCGGCGGCTGGTACCCGGCCGTTTCTGCGGTCGGACGATACCGCTGCGCAACGAGATAGACCTGGACGGTATCACCCCGCATCCGAAATACCGGTGAGAACTGTACCCTGTATCCCGCCGACTGCGCCTTGCAGACCGGCGCCAAGCGCGTCGCAGGTACCACGGCGGCGCACGAGCCTTGGACGACGCCGCGAGCCGAGAGCGCTCGCGCCACACCAGCGGGCAGCGTGTCCGATGGTTGGTCGCTGCGCCGCCGCGGGAGAAGGGCGGGATCGAGCAGCAGCACCAGCGGCGGACCGAGATCGAAGGCGCCCGAGAGCGCGCTCGCATATGCGGCGGCCTGCTGCTCCGCAGAAAGATGCGCCACCTCGAGGCCCGCGCCTCGATCGTTGGCCGACGCGTTTCCTTGTTCGCCAGAGCAGGCCGCGATCAGCACGGCGCCGCAGGCGGCGAATACGCGCGCCGAGTGTCGGAGACGCATTTGGTGTCGATTCGGCACGTGGTCACCGGTTGCAAGACGTGAGCCCCCATCCGGTTGGGAGAGGACGGTCATCCATCACACTTTGCGTTCGACGGCGCGCAGCGGCGATGCCTCATCGCGCGGCCATTGCGCGCAACACCGCCGGCCTAACGACAGCAAAGCGTGAGCGCCCGGTTCGCCGGATCGCGCGCGCATCGATGAGCGCGGCGAGCGCCCGAACGACGACTTCGCGCGCCGTATCGAGCTCGTCGGCGAGCGCCGATTGCGACCCGCCCAACGTGAAATCGGTCGCCGCCGATGCCTCGGCGCGCGACAACACGTGCCGCGCGACGCGAATCAGCACCGTCGTGGCCGTGAGCTCGTCGATCCGGCGCAACAAGCTGCGCGCGCGGATCGCCAGACGGCGCATCGCGTACCGCGCGAACTCGGGCTCGTCCCGCAGGAGTCGTTCGACCGTCGCCACGGAAAGGTGCGCGCACTGCGTGGTCGAGACGGCGACAGCGGTGGCGGGCAGCGGACCACCGCCTAACACAGGGATCTCGCCCAGCACGCCGCCCGGCCCTTCGTCGTGCAGCACGCGCGACCGCGACCCGGTCTGGCGCGACACGCGGACACGGCCGCTCAGGATGAGATAGAGGCCGTCGGCCGCGTCGCCGGCATGGTACAGCACCCGGTTAGGCGCATACCGGCGATCGGTGGCCAGGGCGGCGATTCGCTCCACGGTGAGCATGGGAATCGTGTCGAACCCGTGCACCGTGTCGCGGAGCATCCGTGGGGAGATCATGACCGTCCGGGATTGGCGCTACATGGAACCGCGGTTCCGGCGCGGCGCGGCGTTCGCCAACAATGTACACGCAGGCCGATCGCCGCTACGATATCGTCTCTGGACGGAGGCACAGATGCGCCAAATTGCTCTCCTGGCATCGCCGCTCGTCGCGCTATCCATGCGCGGCATCCCGGCGTTCGCGCAAGGCACGCACATGCGTTCGGACACGTCGGGTCACGACTCCGCCTTCGCGGCCATGCAGGCGCGCGGCAAGATGGTGATGGGCCTCGACCAGTCCACCTCGACGCATCACTTCGTCGATCTGCCCAACGGAGGACGCATTACCCTGGTTCGCGATTCCGCCGATGCGGCAGGGGCGGCGCGCATCCAGCAACACCTGCGCGACATCGCGGCGGCGTTTTCCGCCGGCGACTTCTCATCGCCGATGCTCGTGCACATGAAGGATGTTCCGGGCACGCGAATCATGGCAGAAAAGAAAGCGCTGATTCACTACTCCACGCGTGCGCTCGATCGCGGCGGCGACTTGACGATTCGGTCGTCGGATCCGGACGCGGTGCGCGCGATCCACGAGTTCCTCGCGTTCCAACGCGCCGAGCATCACGTTCCGCCTACGTAAAAAAGGATGCAGGTGATGGAGAAGATCGCTGCCACGCGAGGGAAGGTGCGTTGTTCGCGCGCGTGACCTACCCCAGGTACGTGAACGATGATGTTTGGACGTCCATGGCTGCGATCTTCCCCATTCCTTACATCCTTTTCGTTTTCCTTTGAACCCTTTGTCGTGGGGACTCGGCTCTGCGCTCACAAGTGATCGCGCGAGGACCAGGTCTCCTCGACGACGGGTCCAAGGGATAACAAAAAAATCTTGATTGCCGCGATCGTCTTCATCGTTGGCAGACTGTTATACCGGCGGCGCCGATAGGTACGGTGCGGTCGCACCTGATTCCGGGAGGGTCATGCGTGTATGGAAATGGCGTATCGAGAGCGGTGGACGGCGGAGATCGCGGCGATGCGGCGCGTGCTCGCTGGTTTTGGAATGAAGGAGGAATGCAAGTGGGGGAAACCCACGTACACGGTGAACGGAAGGAACATCGTGATCATGCAGGGTTTCAAGGAGTATTTTGCGTTAGGCTTGTTTCAAGGCGCCCTCCTCGAGGACCGCAAGCACGTGCTGGTGCAGCTCGGCCGCGTGCACGCCGCCCGCGTGATGAAGTTCACCAGCGCGAAGGAAATCGCGGCGCAAGCGCCGACCATCAAGGCCTACGTGCGCGAGGCCATTGCAGTCGAGAAGGCCGGGCTGCGGATGAAACCGAAAGCGAGCTCGGAGTATCCCGTTCCCGAAGAGCTCCGCGAACGGTTGCGCAAAGATCCACGTTTCAAGCGCGCCTTCGAGGCGCTGACGCCGGGACGGCAGCGGAGTTATCTGTACCACTTTGCGGCGGCCAAGCAGTCCGCGACACGGCGGGCGCGAATCGAAAAAGCCTTGCCCGCGATCTTCGAGGGCAGAGGGTTCCTCGAACGACGCTGACACAGAGCGGACGCAGCGCCAGCATCAGAGCCGGGTTCCGACGGACGTGGAGCGCCGATCGCCGACGGCCGCCGTTAGGCAAGGATCCTCGGCTCGCACGGGTATCGAGCAATGACCTGCGTTAGACGCATCGTGCTCGCGTTCGTGGTGCTCGCAGCCGGACACGCCGGTCGCACGGCGGCGCAATCCGGTTGGCAGCCGTCGGCGGGCCACGCGCAAATCCGGCTCTGGCCCGCCGGCGCAATTCCCGACGTGCGCCCGGGCATCGGCGCCGAAGTCGCCCGCGTCGTGCTGGATTCAGCTGGTCGTCCGCGGCTCGTCGGCGGCCGGCCCTGGACCTATGTCGACAGCGTCACGCAACCGACGATGACCGTGTATCCGCCCACGGGCCGCAACACCGGCGCCGCAGTCGTCGTTTTCCCCGGCGGCGGGTACAACATTCTGGCCATCGATCTCGAGGGCACTGAAGCCTGTGATTGGCTGACGTCGCGCGGCATCACGTGCGTGCTCCTCAAGTACCGCGTGCCCTGCGCGACGACCGGTCCATATCGCGAGTGCCGGACTGCACTCGAAGATGCCCAACGAACCGTTGGGCTGGTGCGCTTTCACGCCGCGCGCTGGCACGTCGACCCGCACAGGATCGGCGTGCTCGGCTTCTCCGCCGGCGGGCACATGGTCGCGGCCATCAGCACGCACTTCGGCAGGCGCATCTACCGGCCGGTCGACGCGGCCGATGTGGTGAGCTGCCGTCCGGACTTCGCAATCGCGCTGTATCCGGGTCATCTTGCCGGAGCCGAACGAGACGCGCCGTTGAATCCCGACATTCGCGTCACACGGCTCACACCGCCCACATTGCTGGTGCAGGCGAGAAACGACCCGGTCGACCCCGTCGCAAATTCCATCGCCTATCACGCTGCGCTCGCTGGAGCCGGAGTGCCCGTTGAAATGCATCTCTATCCCACCGGCGGCCATGCGTTCGGGCTGCGGCGGACGCGTGCGCCGATCACCGCCTGGCCGGAAGTGGCCGAGCGCTGGTTAGGCAAAATCGGGGTCATTCCGAAGTGAGCGCTTCTCGCGGGGCAGCATCCGGCGCACGCACGGCGGCGTCTGAGCTGGTACGGGACCCTGCCTGTACTCGTCGCTCGAGAGTCGCGCTTCGCGTGCACACGAGCGACATTTCGCGACCGATTCCAACCTACTCGAGCATGACGGAGGTTCCTTGATTCAGCTTCGCGACAAAACCACCAACGCGCTCCTCGGTACGATCGACGATGATGATCTGAAGTTCCTCGTCGATGAGCTCGAGGAGGAGTCGCCGACCGACCAGGACTACTACTTCGACTCGGCGACCATCGACATGCTCGAGGACGACGGTGCACCGGCAACGCTGGTCGCGCTCCTGCGCCAGGTGCTCGGCTCTCAGGATGGAATGGAAATACGGTGGGAGCGGCACTGAGATGCCGGCATGCGTAGCGGTAGTGCGCCGAGACAATGCGCGCGAGCCGCGCGATCGTCCTGCCGTGGTGAGCGAGCTGAACAGGTCGCCAGCCATGCATCGCACACCGTAGCCGGTGTGCTCGGTCGCGTTGGCGTCCGGCGTGTGGAGTGTTACAATGGTGCTCCGACGCCGGACGCCCGGCGGCAGCTGCAGCCGTCTTTCCACGACTTGCGACGAGGGTCGACGCCCCAATGCCTAAAAAGAAATCTGCGCCAGCGCGCAAACCGAAAGCACTGAAGCGGCCGAGCAGCACTCGTACGAACGTGTTCAGTGCGGACGAACGCGCAGCGATGCGCGATCGCGTGCAGGAGGTGAAGGCCGAGCGCGGCGGGCAGGCCACGGGACAGAGCGGCAGCGCCCTGGTGCTCGACAAGATCGGCGCGATGGCCGAGCCTGATCGTGCGTTAGGCCGCAAGCTGCATGATCTCATCATGGCGAGTGCACCGAACCTGACGCCGCGGCTCTGGTACGGGATGCCGTCGTACGCCAGGGACGGCGATGTCGTGTGCTTCTTTCAGCCGGCGCAGCGGTTCAAGACGCGGTATGCGACGCTCGGCTTCAGCGACAAAGCGAAGCTCGACGACGGCAACCTGTGGGCAACCGGATTTGCGGTGCGGCAACTGACGGCGGCGGATGAAGCGCGCATTGCTGCGCTGATCAAGAAGGCAGTCGGTTGATTCGGCGGACGCCCTGTGCTCAGTTAGGCCCGGGTGCCGGGGCTCGAGATGGAATGCGCGTCAGTGCTTGCCGCGATCGAGTTGGGCGAGCTGCTCCCGCGCGTCGGTCACACGCGGCTGGAGCTCCGGATCGGCGTTCTTCCACAAGTCGACGAAGCGCCCATAGTACTCCGTCGCGTGTGCCACATCCCCCGCGCTCTCGTACAGCTCGCCTAACCGGAACAACGCCGGGCCGAGGTGAAACTTGTCCACGTTCCAGCGCCCGGAAGCGTGCATCTCGACGTATCGCGTGAGATACGTACGGGCCGAATCGGCCTTGCCCGCGCGGTCGAACGCCAGACCGAGAAAGAGCGGCGTGCATGGGACGCATTTCTGTGTCGGCAGGCCGTCTGCCTCGTTGTCTCCGAGATGGAAATCGGCAACCGCGCTGTCGGTCTTGCCCTCCGCGAGCGCGATCAGTCCGTGCAACCTCGCCAGGTTGACGAAGTACTCGCGGCGGTCGGTCGTGTCCATCTGCGACTCGTACCGGCTCATCATCTCACGTGCCTTGGCCGGCGCACCAGCCATTGCGTACCCTGCCGCCACCCAATAGAGGTCCGCAGTGCGAGTCGGCGGGACCGACGCCACCGGCGTTCCGTGTACCGCAGCGTCCAGTGCCGCAACGCCGCGCGGCGGATCACCTCGTATCTGGGCATCCACGAGCGCGTCGCCGTAGGCGGCGAGGTAGGGACTGGCGGTATCGGCGTGCAGGCGCTCGTTTGCCGCGTCTGCGTGATTGTACAGCTGCTCGGCTTCACGCAGCCGTCCGCGTAGTTGGGCGAGGTCAGCGACTGCGTATTGCGCGTCGGTGCTGGTGTCGGCGTACGTTCGCGCGATTTGGTCGGCGGCATCGTAGTCGTGCTTGTCCCACAGCTCGGCGTATCGCGGCCCAACGGTTGGAAACGGCACGCCGCGACTCGCCATGACCGCCATGACCGAATCGAACGACGCATGCCGGCCCATCGCGGTGTAGAGAATGGCGAGGTTGGTAAGCAGCGTGCCGTTCGACGGCGAGTTCGCGAGCGCCAGGTGGTACATCCGCTCGGCGTCCGTATAGTCGCGGGTCTCGCTGAACGTGACGGCCAGTGAGTTCGCGGCATCGTAGTTCGTCGAGTCCAGCTCGACCGCATGCCGCAGCGCGGCGATGGCCTTGCGGCGGTCTGGCGCCACGTTCATGTAGTAGCCGCCCTCCACGTCATACCGCTCCCGCTCGGGGAGTCGCTCGCGCAGATGAAATGCCGTGGTGAGCGCCGCCTGGGCCTGCGCCCGTGAGCTCGAGCGGGGCTGCGACAACAGCGAATACGCGAGCTGCACGTAGGCCATGGCGAACGTGCTGTCCTGCGCAATGGCGTCGCGGAAGTCCTGGATTGCCATCGGGTAGTTGCCGCGGACGTCGTTCGCCTCCATCCCCGCCGCATAGCTCTTGAGCGCGCCTAACGAAGCGGTGGTCACCTGGTCGAGGGGCGGCGCCGCGCGCACGGTCTTGAGCGATTCGCCGATTTTGCCGCGCAGCTCCTTGGTTAGGCGGTCCACCGACGGGATCAGGTCGCCGGCGTCCTTTGCCGACTCGCTGTACGACGCGAGCTCGTCTCCCGATTGGGCCGCAATGAGCCGCGCCGTGACGATGTACCCCGTGCCGGCCGGAACGATGCGCCCGCCGACCACCGCCTTGGCTCCGGTGCGCTGTGCAATGTCGCGCGCGATCGAGAGGTCGACGCGCGTCGTTTCCGGCCGCTGCATCTGCTCGAGTGCCGCGACGATCGAGCTCGTCTGCTCCACGTGCACCACCCGGCTCTGCGACAGGTTCGTGCGCACCGCCTCGGCGATCGTCGAGCCTAACGATGTGTCCGCGCCCGCCGCGTCGAACGTGGCGACGATCACCTTGTCGCTCGCCGAGAGTTTCCCCGACGCGAGCAGCGATCCCGCCGGCCCGATGCCGAGCATGCGCATGAGCATGTACGCGGCGACGAGCAGCACGAATACCGCCACGGCGATGATCCCGCCGCGCATCGTGCGCTTCCACGACACGTGCGGACTCGCTCGGATCGCGAGCGTGGCCATCGTGCCCTGCAGATTGCCGAGCGACGGCGTGCCGCCGGGCGTGAACGTCGGCGTCGCCGTCGCCATGCGGTGCGACACGTACTGCGTGTAGGCCGTAAACAGGATCACGGGCAGCCCCAACGCCATCACCGCAAGCGCACCGGGGAATACCCAATCGGGCAGGCCGATCGCGATGATCGCCGCGCGCGCGACCACGGCGACGGCCAGGAACGCAACCGCGTACACCGCGAGCGCGCGACCGAGCATCCTGCGGCCGCCTAACAGTATCGCCGGCATCGCTGCCTGCGGGGCGGACGGCGACGCCACGGCATCCAGGCGCTGCAGCAACTCCGTGGCGGTCGCGGGACGTGAGGCCGGGTCCTTCGCTAGACACTGCATGACGAGCGCGGCGAGCGCCGGCGGACAATCCGGCCGCAGGTCGCTGACCGGCTTCGGCGTCTCGCCCATGTGCGCGACGAGCAGCTTGTGCGGCGGCAATCCCGCGAACGGCGGCTGTCCCGCGAGCAGTTCGTACGCCATGCAGCCGAACGCGTAAATGTCCGCGCGATGATCGGTGCCCGGATCGCCCGCCGCCTGCTCGGGCGCCATGTACGTGGGCGTGCCCACCGCGGTGCCGAGCTGTGTGAGGGTCGCGCCTAACGCACCATCGGCCGCGGCCGCGATGGCTTTCGCAATGCCGAAGTCGGTGACGACAGCCGTGTGGCCGGACAGGAGCACGTTGTCCGGCTTGATGTCGCGGTGCACGACGCCGTGATCGTGCGCGTACGCCAGGGCACGCGAGACGTCGCGCAGAATGCTGACGGCCTCGCCGATCGAGAGCGGACCGCGGCCGAGTCGCGCGCGAAGGCTCTCGCCCTCGACGTACGGCATGGTGTAGTAGGGCAGGCCTTCCGCCGTCCCGGTCGTGAGCACCGGGACGATGTTGGCCTGTTGCAGCGATGCCGCGACCCGGATTTCGCGCTCGAACCGCGTTGCCGACATCGCCGCCGCGAGCTCGGGCGAGAGCAGCTTGACGACCACCGTGCGTCCCAGGCTGTGCTCGTGCGCGACGAACACTTTGGACATGCCGCCGCCGCCGAGCTCGCGTTCGAGCGTGTAGCTCCCGGCGAGCGACTGCTGGACGCGCGACTGGAGATCGGTCATTGCGGTGTGTTGGGGAGGGCCGGCGAGCGGGCTGCGCACAAATGTATGGCGGATCGACGCTCGCCGCCATTCGTCGTTTCGGTACCGGCGCCGCCCGGCGGCTGTCTTGACAATCGGGGGCGACCCGCGGCAAGGCTTACGACGCCAACGGGCGTCCGCGCGTCTCGGGCAGCAGGTATGCGGCGATGCCCATGAGGCTGTACGCGATCGCCGCGAAGATGGCGATGGCGCGCGACAGCGGCATGGTCACCGAGAGGTACCCGACTAACGCAGGGAACGTGGCGCCGATGCCCCGGCCGAAGTTGTACGCGAACCCCATGGCCGAACCGCGCACGCGCGTCGGAAAGAGCTCGGCGAAGAAGGCGCCGACGCCGGCGAAGTATCCCGACACGACGAACCCCAGCGGGAAGCCGAGGATCCAGAGCATTCCGTTAGTCAATGGCGCACGGGTGTAGACGAGCGTCATGACGACCGCGCCGGCAGCGAACAGGAGAAAGAGCGGACGCCGGCCGATGCGATCGGTGAGCCACGCGCCGGTGATATAGCCGGCGAACGCCCCGAGGACGAGAAACGCGAGGTAGCCGGTGGAACCGACGATGCTCAGGTGTCGCTCCGATTGCAGAAACACCGGCACCCAGGTGTTGACGGCATAATAGCCGCCCTGCGCGCCGGTGCCGAGCAGCGCGGCCAGCACGGTGGTCTTGAGCAGATCGGGTTTGAAGATGTCCGCCATCGAGCCCATCGACTGCGCGCGGGCGCGGCGCGCGACCGGCGGTTCTTCGATGTACCGCCTAACGAACAACACGTACAGCGCCGGAATGAAGCCGAGCGCGAACATCCACCGCCAGGCCTGCCGGTCGGGGACGAGCGAATACACGATCACTTGCAGGATCACGGCGCTGCCCCAGCCGACCGCCCATCCGGACTGCACTGAACCGACGGCGCGCCCGCGGTAGCGCGGCCGAACGACTTCGCTCATGAGCGCCGCGCCGGCCGTCCACTCGCCTCCGAACCCGAACCCGAGCAATGCCCGGCTGAGCGCGAGCTGCGTGAAGCTCTGCGAGACAGCCGAGAGCAGACTGAAGACCGCGAACCACAACACGGTGAGCTGCAGGGCGCGCACGCGCCCGACGTGGTCGGACACGTATCCAGCGATCCATCCGCCAATCGCCGAGCACACGAGCGTCGCCGTGACCGTGAGACCGGCCGGCCCCCGGCCGACGTGCCAGACCGCGATCACGGTGCCTAACACCAGCGTATAGATCGTGAAGTCGAGTCCGTCGAGCGCGAAGCCGAGCGCACACGCGAACATCGTGCGCCGCTCGACCGTGGTCATGCCGCGGTAGAACGCGACCATGCCCGCGTCGTCGGGACCGGCGGCGTCGGGTGATGGGCGTCCGGCTTCGGTGAGCTCGGCCATGGTCACCAACGTACGACACGAGCGGGCATGCCGCCATCATCGTCACGCCAGCCGGTCCATCGGGCGTGCACCGCGGGCGCGCGGGTCGCCGCGATCACCAGCTCGACGTTAGGCGGGCGGATGCCGCCGGCGGCGACGATCTCGATACGGCCTGCCGCGCGGTCGACCAACCGTTGGAGCGTGTCCGCGCCTGCCAGCGCCGTGGCCGCTCCGCCCGACGTGAGGACGCGTCGCACGCCGAGATCGATGAGCGCCTCGAGCGCGTCGTCGAGATGGCCTGACTGATCGAACGCCCGATGGAACGTGACCGGCAGTCCGGACGCGGCTGCAACCAGGCGGGCCGTCGCCGCGGCATCGATGTCCTGGTGGCTCGACAGCGCGCCGGTCGCGAATCCGGCGGCGCCGCGCGCGGCGAGGTCGCGCATGCTGCCGCACATCGCGTCGACCTCGGCCCGAGTATACGTGAAATCGCCGGGTCGTGGCCGTACCATCGCGATCACCGGTATGCCGACGGCGCTGCAGCAGTGGGCCACGACGTCTAACGTAGGCGTGCAGCCATCGTGCGCGAGTTCGGTGCACAGCTCGATGCGATCCGCGCCCCAGGCTGCAGCCTCGCGAGCCTCGGCCAATGTCTCGACGCATGCTTCGAACGAGGTGCCTGTCATGTGGCAAGACTGGCTCGGCATTGGCTGACGGAGGCGTTAGGAGGATGTCGAATTGCGCCGGCGGGCGCGGTACGATATGATGTGTGCGCGTCCGTCGCGCCAGGACGCGTTAGCGCTTAACCGGTTGCGCAACGAGGCCACATGGGTCTGTTGAGCGAAGACATGCCCGACATGCCACTCGGTGCCTGGCTCGTGCCGATCGGCCTCCTCCTGCTCGTCTACGCCGGCATCAACGCGCTCAATTCTCGCACCGGCGAAGGCGGCGACTATCATTCGCTCGCCACGCTGCGCGGCGTTGTGACCGGAGTTTACACGGTCAGGAATCGTGTCGAGGGCAGACGCGTCGGCGTTTGGCTCGACACCATGCCGCAGACCGAGCAAGTGCAAATGTACGCGCCGGGAGTGTCAGAGGCGGATCGGCGCGTCCGTGCGATTCCGGTAGGCACGCGTGTGACCGTCCATTACGATGGATACACGCAGAAAGTGTGGGCGCTCGAGCGAGCGGACGGTGGACCTGGGTTCAGTGAGGCAGATGTTCGGCCATGGCTCGCCGACGCCCATGCGTCGGAGCGCCGCATGATGCACTGGCTGCTCGGCGCCGGGCTCGTGGCGATCGTGGCCGGTATCGGTTTCATGCTTCGCGATTCCTCGTGATCGTCGGCGCGCGCCCACCTCTTGCATTCGTGAAGCGCCACGGCGGTGCACTCATCTCACGAGATGCCACGGGAGCGAACTCATGGCGACAGCCAAGCAGAAAGCGGCGGCGCGGCGCAACATCAAGAAGGCAGCGAAAGCCGCGCGGCGGAAGAAGACGATCTCCAAGCTGCCCAAGAAGACGCGTACGGCGCTTGGCAAGCAGGGCGCGAAGATGGCGAAGCGCAAGCGCCGTCGCCGTTGAGGGAGCCGGCTCGGCTGTCGGCGGTGTTGATTGCGACGATGCTTTCGACCATCATCGTGCGACCGATCGAGCGGGAAGGCGGCCGGGCCGTCTAACTCGCCACGTTAGGCACTTGAACAGGTGGGCCTGCCGCCGGTGACGACGAGCGAACCCGATCCGCTGCGCGCAGCGGTCGATGCCGCAACCGCCTTTTTCGGAGACATCGACGCCCAACGCTGGGCTGCCGCGGCGCACGCCGTCGATCCGGAGACGGCGCTCCGCTGCCGGGACGCGGCGCTGACGGTGCTCCTCCGTTGGGCCGCGATGCAGTCCGCTCGACCGACACCGCCCGGTGCGCGCGCCGCGTTCGAGATCCGCATGACGTCGGACCCTGCCCAACTGGATCGTTTTGGATCGACGCCGCTGAATGGCGTCCGCGGCATCTCGACGCTCGCCGAGTTGGCTGCCCTCACGCCGGATGAATTCGTCGCCGCGTCGTTCGAACATCAGCACGGCAGCCAAGCGGGCGATACCGGCTCGGAGACGCCGGCGCGCGAGATATTGGCGGCAATCGGGGACGGCGCACTCGCGGCTCAAATCCTCTATCGCACGCACTCGAGCGAGATGCGCTCGTTCGCACGTCCGGTGGAGCAACTGCGGATGCGGCTTCGCAACGGCCGGTGGTTCGTCGATCTCGAACACCACGAGGCCTTGCTGAGCATTCCGAGAAGTCACGTGCGGGCGCCGCAGCGGGATGGCGACGCCGGGCAACCGGCCCGTGCCTAACGCAGGTGCGAGCCGGCGCATTGCCCGGCCGACGGGTGCGGCCGCGCACGTCGTCCTGGTGCAGCCCGAAATTCACTGGAATACCGGCAATGCCGGGCGCACGTGTCTGGCAACGGGCAGTACGCTGCATCTCATCGAACCCCTCGGCTTTTCGCTCGACGAGCGCGAGTTGAAGCGTGCCGGGCTCGACTATTGGGAGCACGTCGATCTGCACGTCTGGCCGAGCTGGGACGCGTTCGAGCGCGAGTTGCCGGACCTCGGCGACGCGTACTTCTTTTCGACGAAGGCCGAGCGCCTCTATTGGGATGCGCCGCTCGGCGCGGCGAAAAGCGTGGTGCTCGTATTCGGCCGGGAAACGGCGGGACTGCCGCCGGAGCTGCACCAGCGATATCGTGATCGGTTTCTGCAAATGCCGGTGGTGTCGCCGCTGGTGCGTTCGCTCAATTTGTCGACGAGCGTCGCGCTGGCGCTGTACGAGGTGCTGCGACAACGGGAGGCGATGACGCGATGACCTTGGGAACGTTAGGCAGCATCTCGCTCCGGCGCGCCTCCGTGCTCGCCGTGCTCGGCGCGGTGTTCACGGCCCGCGCCGGCATCCAGGCGCAGGCGAGGGCAGAGCCTAACGCACAGACGGACGGCGCGCCGGTGCAGCTCGACACGGCTGCGATTCTGGCCAGCGCGAAACCGGACATCGACGCCGGGAACGCCGCCTGGGCGCCCGGACTCGCACACCACGACGCCGCGATGATTGCCGCGGCGTATGCCGACAGTGCGGTGTTCATTGCCGCCGACGGAAGCGTGACGCGCGGCCGGGATGCCATTGCTCGCCTGTACGCGTCCCGATTCCCGCGTTTACGGGCAATCCGCGGCGGCCAGGTCGTGCAGGGCGGCCTAACGGTGATCGCGAAGACCACCATCGTGGAGTGGGGCCACGCGTGGATCGCGCAGGCGCCCGCCACCGGAACCGGTCCTCCGGTGCGCTCGGGCGGGGCCTACCTCTCGGTATGGAGCCGCCAAGCCGATGGCCACTGGCGCATTACGCGCAATCTCACATTCTAAAGACCTGCATCCGACATCAACCCAGGAATCCCGACCATGAACGCCACTGCCAATGCGCGCTTCGCGATCAAGAGTTGGGACGAAACGCCGTACAGCGAAGGCCCGGATCTGCCGAAGATGACCAAGGCGACCGTAGCCAAGATCTTCACTGGAGACATCGAAGGCGACAGCCGGGTCGAGTACCTGATGATGTATCGAAGCGATGGCACCGCGCTGTTCGTCGGGTTGGAGCGCTTCACCGGCCGCATCGGCAACAAGTCGGGAACGTTCGTCCTTCAACGGAGCGGCGAGTTCGACGGCAAGCAGGCGAACGAGTCGTACACCGTCGTCGGTGGCTCGGGCACCGGCGACCTTCGAGGCTTGACGGGAGAAGGAACGTCTTCCGTTGGGCATGCCGCCGACTTCCCGTTCGTGTTACGCTACAGCTTGCCGACGTAGCCGCCGGTAGTCGTTAGGCGCAGGCCAGGCGACACTCCTGATTCGGGGGCCCCGGGTGGAAACGGCACACGCGTACATGCGACTGGTGGACATGCTCGAGGAGGCAGGGTTGTCGCCCACCTCAATGTCGCCGTGGCCGGCCTGGAAGGTCTTCAAACGATTCCTTCGCGAGCCGCTGGACGACGCGGCGAGCGACGCGTTGTGCAGATCGGGAGCTACCGCGACCCGGTGGGCTATCGCATTCACCTGTATTTCGTACGTCAGTTCTCGGACGCGCTGGCGCATGAGTCGGCCGCGCACGACAAGCAGTTCGCGCACCTGGTATGCGATCTCGCCTTCGCGGACCGCATTGCGCGCATCAGGAAGGATCGCGAGTGGTGGAGCCAGGATTTCCGTGCACGCGGTGTATTTATCGATGCCGTCGAAACCGATCCGATCTTTCAAGCACTGATGAGCGGGGAGCCGCTCGAGACGGGTGTTTACTGGGAGCAGGCCTGACTGGCGCGTGTGCGCATGAAAGGGGCGATCCGGTGGTGCGGCTGTCCTATATAATGAGTGGAACTAATGATTCCGCGTGAGCAGCTGCGGGTACATGCGGTCTTCGGTATTCGCGTGCGAATCACGATCGTGCGTTAGGAGGGAAATCGTGCTCCGCTATGTGGCGTTTCTTCGCGGCGTGATGCCGGTGAATGCAAAGATGCCCGCGCTCAGGCGGGCGTTCGAATCGGCGGCGTTCGCGGATGTGGCGACGGTACTGGGCAGCGGCAACGTCGTCTTCAGTGCGCGCGCCGCATCGGAGTCGGCGCTCGAACGAAAGGCGGAGGCGGCGATGTCGAAGACGCTTGGCCGTTCGTTCTACACGATCGTGCGCTCAGTGCCGGACTTGCAGGCGATGCTCGACGACGATCCGTATGCGCCGTTCCGCCTCGCGCCTAACGCTCGGCGGGTCGTCACGTTTGCCCGGGCCGCACACCACGCGACGGCTGCGCTGCCCATCGCGCTCGGCGGGGCGCGCATCCTCGCGGTCAGCGGACGCGAGGCCTTCACGGCGTACGTGCCGACGCCCGGCACCCCGACGTTCATGGCGCTCATTGCCAAGACCTTCGGTCCGGACGTGACGACGCGCACCTGGGAGACCATCGGCCGGTGCGTGAAGGCGGCGGGCTCCGGTTAGGCATCGGTTTCTCGACGGCTGTGTTCATCGTCGCCGATGCGCTCCGCGATCATGATGATGCGGTGCGGCGACGTTGTTTCAACGTGTTCCGTATGTAGACGCCGCGCACCGCGCTCGGCGACCGAGCCGCATCGCGAGTCGCATTCCTGCGCGCTCGCAGCCGACCGTTGGCGTTAGGCGAGCGCCGAGACGCATCGTGGGGGAGAGATGACTTCGGAGGAGTTTATCGAGGCGTTCGACGCGGAAGCAGAGCGCCTTGGGCTGATCCCGGACCGCCTCGGCGGTCTCGCCATGGCCGGTGATGGCCGCGAGGCGTTACTGCAACGCATGCGCGCGCTCAAGCCTGGCGCCCGGTGGGCCGACGTTTTAGGCCACCCCCTCCGCCGGTTATCACGCCGAGAGGCCCGCCTGATGGCGGAAGCAAGAGCGAATCCCGAGCGCTACTGGCGTCAGCGGCGCGCCAACCGCCAACTCAGCCGGGAGATCGATCGAGTGATGCGTCCTGAGATCGACGCCGCGTTCGCTCGAGGATACAGTTGGGGTCTTGAGCACGGGCGCGGTCCCGTTGCGATGCTCAAGGCCCTGCGGAGCCTGCCTGACGGCGCTGGTTCGCGCGCATTTCTTGAGGCGCTTCGCGGCATCCCCGACGACGAATAGCGAGGGTTGGTCTTGAAGCGGTCGCCTAACGATACGCTGCAACTGACGGCGCTGCATGCGTCAAGTTGTGCGCGTGCCCACGGCGTCTCATGTTCTGATTGCCTGGAGGCTGAACGCGTCGGTCGCCGCAGCTGAGCGTCCGGGTTATATGGCCGCACAGCTTGAGCGCGGAACTGGCGGTGTGCTCGCGACAGATGCCGCACCCGCACGATTGCCAGGCATGGCGGATCAACCCAATATCAAGCCCGGCGCGCGGTAGCTCGGTCGACAGCGAACGCGACTCGGCTACGTTGGACGACCTCGCTGACTCGTCGCAGTTGACTGACGGCCCAACGCTCAAACTGCTTGTGCCGTCCCCATGGCCGCCACGCAGCTGAACTCGCGCGTTAGTCCAGCAGGACTGTCGGCGCGCGATTAGATTGCGGGGCCCTCACTTCAACCGGGAGGTCGTATGGCGAAATTGACCAGGCAAGATCTCGAGACGCTCCCCTGCTTTTGAGCGCACGTCGAAGCGCCGTCGGGGGTTCCCTGAGCGAGGCCCACGTGAAGCGCGGCCCGCGCATTGTGCGCGGCGCGAAGGAGCTCCTAGAGAAGCTCGGGCGCAATGATCCGTGCCCGTGCGGGTCCGGGCGGCGGTTTCAAGCGGTGCTGCCTGCGCTCGGGCCGGTTTGACGGCGTACTGCGGCAGTACTACTTCCGCGAGTAGCCTTGCATGGGGGGGCGGTGCTGGACGCGCCGCTCCCCCAGCTGTCGTGTGAGCCGGTGGCCTAGCGATGCGCTGAAGGTGATGAGCGGAGTCAAGGATTGCGGCGGCTGAGCCGGTGAACTGGCGGGAGGCAACCGTGCACATCGATGCGGAGCCCGCAGAACTGGATCGCTTTGCCCATGCGCTTCGCACGCTTCCACGGGTGGTCGGCGCCTCCATACCGTCCATCGACGGCGCACAGCTCGTCGTCGAGTGGTTCGGCCACTGGCCCACGTTTCACGATGCCCAAGTTGTGCAGCTCGTGCTCGACCGCGGCGGGGTTGGCGAGAACGCGGGGCCGACACTCACGCTGACAGTCTACGCGTACCTGGCCGGTCCCGGGGTCGAGCCGAATGGCACATACGTCCTGTCGAAGGAGTGCGTTGTCACATTCGGGGTTCGACGGATCGCGCAGCTTGAGCTCTCGGAGTTCAACGACCAGAATGCGCTCTGGGAGCTGGCGATCATGGATCGGACACGCGATCAGCTGGAGTGGGTAAAGTTCGAGGTGGTGCTGGCGAGCTCCCACGGCGTCGGGGGCCGCTTCAGCTGCCACGACGCAGTAGTCCGCAGCGTCGAGCCGTGGGGATGGGGACGCAACCCACCCGTCGGCTCGCGTACGCGCTAACGACTCGTTAGGGCTGCAGCGCGTGCAGGCATCATCCTGGCTTGGGCCTAACGAAGCGTTGCACTCGACAAGTACGGTTAGGCATGTCGGCCGCTGCGCGGCCGCATCTTGTTGATGTGCGCTTGCGGGTGAACTCGGCGTTATGCCGACCACGAAATGACTTTGAGGTACGCAAAGGCTATGACTCGTTATGGTATCGATGCGGAGGTTGCCGTCCGGCTGGTTCGTGAAGGGATCGTGGTGCCGAGCACGCACCAGCTCGTTGGCCCCAATGTCTTGCGATCTGATGCGCTGTCGATTCTGTACCAAGCATATCGTCGGGGAGAGGTGAGCCAGGACGATGCGACGGCACTCCTTGATGGAATAACATCGATGCGCGTGCGCCTTCTTGGCGACCGCGTCTCCCGGGCGGTCGCGTGGAAGGTCGCGGAGCAACTGGGGTGGGCAGATATTCGTAAGGCGGAGTACATCGCTGTCGCCAAGCTCCAGGCTGACGCGTTCGTCACCCTTGACGCGGATCTCCGCAAGCAGGTCAGGGGGATCGTGGCCACGGTACCGTTCAAGACGCTGGCTGCCGCTTCATCAGCAGAGTCGTTGCCTCCTCTTGTGGCCATGGCTACGCGTTTCGGTCGATGATCACCCTGGGGATGGGGACGCAACCCACCCGTCGGCTCGCCTTCGGGCTAACGACTCGTTCGGGCTGACGTGCCGGCCTAACGCTCCGACCGCATGCACGGTCCCCGTGGCCGCCGGCCAGCTGAACTCGGGCGTTCCTGGCTGTGCAAATGGTACTCTCCCAACTTGAAGAAGATCTCCTCGCCGACATGACCCAACATGACCACGCGCCTCGCGAGGTCTTCGAGGTTTGTCCGCCTTCACTCTGGAGATGACCTGGCGACTGTTCGGCGTTCCCTGCAATTTCGGCCAGGAGGCTAGTCGGCTCGCGCCTTGCCGGTTGCCATATGGCGTTGTAAGTTACGCCATATGGCAGCCTGGAGGCGGCATGGTAAGCCCAGCCCATAAGATCCCAGCCGATATCGCCGAGCTTCTGAGTCATCAGGAAGCAGGCCATCGAGCAGGCCATTACTACGTCGCGCTATTCGGCCTGCGAAACTACGATCCTCTGTACGTTGTTGAACACATTCAGCACGGGCTGACGTACGCCGCGTTTGAGCGGTTTCATCGCAATACGGACCTTTCATATCGCGTTCTCGCGCAAGTGGCCGAGATTCCTGAACGCACACTTGCAAGACGAAAGGAGAGTGGGCGCTTCGCGCGCGACGAAACCGATCGCTTGGTTCGCATGTCGCGAATCGTTGCCCGCGCAATCGAGTTGTTCGAAGGAAGCACGGATGCCGCGCAACGCTGGCTTACCAACCCTGTCAAGGCGCTTGGAGGCCGAACGCCAATCGACTTTGCATCAACCGATGTTGGAGCCATTGAGGTAGAGAGCCTAATTGGCCGGTTGGCTCACGGAATTCCGACCTAGTCGATGCAGGTTTGGCGCCTAACCAAGACTCGGTATTCCGCTACCGCGTTCAACGGCGAGGGCGCTCGGCTGTACGGAGCGCGATGGAACAGCCGCGGGACGCGTGTCGCCTACGCTTCAGGCAACTCTGCGCTCGCCGTGTTGGAGGTTTTAGTCCATCTGAGTGGAGGCGGCGGATCACCAGTTGGATACTCGCTGATCTCGGCGACGGTGCCTGACTCCCTTGTGGAGGATCTCGCTCCAGGTGCGTTGCCGAAAGACTGGAATGTTTCGCCAGTCCCTTCGTCAGTTCAGACTGTCGGCGATGAGTGGATCACGTCCGGACGCTCTTTGGCCTTGCGAGTCCCCAGCGTGATTGTTGACGGAGGATTCAACATTCTCATCAATCCGGAGCACGCACACGTTGGCCGGCTTACAGTCGATTCCATCTCTGTGTACGACTTCGATCCTCGTTTGCTTCGCTGAGCAAGCCGCCTAACGAACGTTCTTTCATGACTCGACCGTGGTGGAGCTTCGGATTGATTGGGCAGCGGGCACGCGCTGACGGTTAGGCGAAGCGCGTCACTCCCACGACAGGAGGACCCATGCCGTTTGCACCGCGAGCAGGCCTGGCCGCTGTTGTCCTCACGCTCACCGGCGCCGCCCGGCCGTCGCCGGCACTGCGCCACGTCACGATCGAAGCACACGACTACAGTTACGTCGTCCCAGCGACCGCGCCTGCCGGACCGACGGTGTTCCATTTCGTGAATCGCGGTCATGTCCTGCACGAGGTTCAGCTCTTTCGCTTCAACGCGAACATCGACGATTCGACGGCGCGCGCCTATCTCGCGACCGGCAACGTGCCGGACTCCGTGGCGGACATGACCGGCGGGGTCCTGATCGCCGCGCCGGGACAGACGACGCGCGAGGCGCTGTACGCGGAGCTGCGCGCCGGCGAGCACTACGCGCTGATGTGTCAGTTCCGGAACGGCGCAGGCAAGCCGCAGCATGCGATGCTCGGTATGGTCGCGCTGCTGACGGTGCGGTGAAGCAGCCGTTCGACCCGTCAGAGCGCGTGAGCACCGCAGAGGTTGACAACGCGCGAACACGCGTCTAAAAAGCGATACACATATCAGACAATGGCGTCGCGCTGCGGCGCCACGTCCCTCACCGTCCAGGACGCCCCGCACGGGCGCCCACGCGGAGCGTGCATCCGGCGCCTAACCGCCGCCATCACGATTGCCCACAAATGTCCCTGCTTACCCTCGAACGCGTCACCAAGCGCTTCGACGGCATCACCGCCGTCGATGACGTGTCGTTCAGCATCGACCGCGGACACGTGGTCGGATTTCTCGGGCCTAACGGCGCCGGCAAATCCACCACCATGCGCCTGGTGACCCAAGTCTATGAGCCCGACGCCGGCGAAATCCGCCTCGATGGCGTGCGCCTCGCCGAGGCCGGCCGCGACGCAAAGCGCCGGCTCGGCTTCCTCCCCGAGAACAACCCGCTGTACGGCGAAATGCTCGTCGCGGAGTACCTCGACTTCGTCGCACGACTGCGCGAGCTGCGCGGCGACGATCGCCGCCATGCGATCCAGGACGCCGTCGACGCGACCGGACTCGAGAGCGTCTACCAGCGGCCCATCGCCGAGCTGTCCAAAGGATTCAAGCAGCGCGTCGGATTCGCCGCGGCGATCCTCCACCGGCCCGATCTCCTCGTGCTCGACGAGCCGACCGAAGGGCTCGACCCCAATCAGCGCATCGAGATCCGACGGCTGATCGGCGAGTTAGGCCGCGAGCGTACTGTGATTCTGTCGACCCACGTGCTGCCCGAGGTCCAACACACGTGCTCGCGCGTGGTGATCATCAATCGCGGGCGCATCGCCGCCGACGGAGCGGTCGACGTGCTGTTGAGCGGCGACGCCGGCAGCGCCCACGTGGTGGTCGAGCTGCGCGGATCCGGCGCCGCCGATGCGCTCGCGGCACTGCCCGGTGTGCAATCCATAGAGGAGCAGGACACCGCCGGCGACACCGCCAAGTTCCGTGTGGCCGCCGAACGCGGCCGCGACATCCGCGCCGATGTCTTCGACCTGGCGAAATCGCGCGGGTGGACGCTCCTCGAGCTCCACCGCGAAGCAGAAACCCTGGAAGACCTGTTCCGGCATCTCACGGGTGCGGAGGACAAATCATGACGCGTGCTTCGCGCGGTGCCTGGCACCGCATCTGGACCATCGCGCGCCGAGAGCTGGGAGCGATGTTCGATCACCCCACGGGGTACGTGCTGCTCGTGGTGTTTCTGGCGATCAATGCGTTCTTGTATTTCCGCGAGATCGACATGCAAGGCGTCGCCACGCTGCGGCCAATGCTCGCGCTGCTGCCGTGGGTGTTCCTGTTCTTCGTGCCGGCGGTCACCATGCGCACGCTGGCCGAAGATGCGCGCAGCGGCGTGATGGAAGTGGTGCTGTCGCAGCCGCTCACCGAGCTCGAGTTCGTGGTCGGCAAGTACGTGGGCGCGGTGCTGTTTCTCTGGATCGCTCTGGCCCTCACGCTCTGCATCCCCCTCGGCCTAACGTTAGGAGCGGACGTGCAGTGGGGCCCGGTAGCGGCGCAATACGTGGGGGCGGCGCTGCTGGCGGCCGGCCTCGCCGCGGTGGGTGTCTGGGCGAGCAGCCTCGTGCGCAGCCAGATCACGGCGTTCATCGCGGCGGTCGCGGTGATGTTCGTCCTCATTCTGGTCGGCCTCGACCAGCTGCTGGTCGGCCTGCCGCCGAGCCTCGCCGCGGGCGCGGCGCGGTTAGGCGTGCTGTCGCACTTCGAGAACATCGGCCGCGGCGTAATCGACGCGCGCGATGCGGTGTACTTCCTGTCCCTCATCGGCGTGTTCCTGGCGCTGGCCTACGGCGCGGTGCTGCGCCGCAAGCTGGCGCGCCGCGGCGCGGCCGCCCGGCGCCTCCGCCTCGGCGTGTCGCTGCTCGTCGCGACCCTGGTGGTCATCGACTTGTTGGGCGAATACATCGGCGGCCGGCTCGACCTCACGCCGGGCAAGGCGTACACGCTGTCGCCGGCCACCAAGCAGATCGTCGGGCACCTCGACGATCTGGTCACGATCAAGGTGTTCGCGTCGAGCCAGCTGCCGACGCGCGTCGCGCTGATGCAGCACGAAATGGACGACCTCCTGCGCGACCTGCGCTCGGCCGCGCACGACAAGATCCGCGTGGAACGGCGCGATCCGTCGAGCGACGTGCCGGCGCGCAACGACGCCGAATCGTTAGGCATTGAGCCGGTGCAATTCAATGTCGTCGGCCAGTCCGAGCTGCAGGTGAAGAACGGGTGGCTGGGTCTCGCGATCCAGTACGGGTCGAAGACGCAGACGATCCCCTTCGTCAGCAGCACCGATGACCTCGAGTATCAGATCGTGAGCGACATTCGCGCCCTCACGCAGCCCAAGAAACCGGTGGTTGCCGTGATGGACGCCACGGC
>DASUHB010000029.1 GCA_036273715.1 Gemmatimonadaceae bacterium | reverse complement strand
ACAAGATCCGCGTCATCCAACGCCGCTGCTACGGGATTCGCGACGAGGACTACCTCCACCTCAAGATTCTCACCTGCACACTTCCACCGCTCCCACCATCCTAAATCCCAGCAAATCACCCACACGATTCCCCGAAGAGCCCTTTTTGTTATCTTCTTTCAGCTTCTTCGGCGAATTTCGTGACGACGTAGCGCCCGCTCTTAGACCAGGCCGTGCGTCTCGAACCCGATCGGTCGACCCGTCTCGTGAACCACGGCATTCCAACCCTGGACGACATTCGCGGCGCGCGCGAGAATCTCGGCGACCGCGTCAGAGAAACGCCGGTGTGGCGTTGGCAGAGCGACGCGCTCGAAAGCGTGGTCGGCGCGCCGACGAGCGTCTTTCTCAAGCTCGAATTGCTCCAGTACACCGGCACTTTCAAGGCGCGCGGCGCGCTGCTGAACGCCATGGCATTGCCTAACGAAGCCAGGCGCGCCGGCGTCACCGCCGTCAGCGCCGGCAACCACGCGATCGCCGTCGCGTTCGCGGCGCGGATCGTCGGCACGACGGCCAAGGTCGTGATGCCGCAGACGTCGAATCCGATGCGCGTGGCGCGGTGCCGCGCGTACGGCGCCGAGGTCGTACTGGTGGATGGCGTCCACCAGGCGTTCGACACGGTCAAGCGGATCGAACGCGAGGAAGGCCGCACTTTCATTCACCCGTTCGAGAGCGAGCTGACCGTGCTCGGCACCTCCACCGTCGGTTTCGAGTGGTGCCGGCAGGTGGAGCATCTCGACGCCGTGGTCGTGCCCATCGGCGGCGGCGGCCTCATCGCCGGCATTGCGTGCGCCGTTAGGCGGATGCAGCCGGCGTGCAAGGTGTTCGGCGTCGAGCCGCAAGGCGCCGACAGCATGCACCGCAGCTTCGCCGCCGGATCGCCGCAAACGCTCGAGCAGGTGAGCACCATCGCGGACAGTCTCGCCCCGCCGTATGCGCTGCCCTATACGTTCGGGATCGCGCGGCGCTTCGTGGACGAGATCGTGCTGGTCAGCGACGAAGACATGCAGCGCGCGATGGGCCTCTTGTTCGCCGACATGAAGCTCGCAGTCGAGCCGGCGGGCGCCGCCGCGACCGCCGCGCTGTGCGGGCCGCTGCGGGAGCGGCTCGCCGGCCGGCGCGTCGGCATCATGGTGTGCGGTGCGAACATCGACATCGCGACCTTCGCGCGACAGGCGATCCCGTTCGCGTGAGCCGCCTAACCGCCCGGGTCGTCGGTCAGCCGGGCCAGGAGATGGTGAACACCGTCCGCAGGCTGGCGACGATCGCCCCGAGCACGTAGTATGGCTGCCCATGACCCATCCACTCCGGTTCGGTTCGTTCGCCGCGATCGCGCTCGTTGCGCTCCTGCCCGCCGCGCCCTTCGCCCAACAGTCTGCGCTCACGCCATACCAATCGCTCGGCAGGGACCTGCTGAAAGAGATGGTGGAGACCAATACCGAATATTCGATCGGGAGCACGACGAAACTCGCGAAAACGCTGGCCGCGCAATTTCGCGCCGCCGGCTTTCCCGCGGCTGATGTGCAGGTGATCGGGCCCGACACGGGCAAAGACGCGAAGGACAAGAATCTCGTCGTGCGGTATCGCGGACGCGGTCAACGCGCGCCAATCCTGCTGATCGGCCACATGGACGTGGTCGAAGCGAAGCGCTCGGACTGGGTGCTCGATCCGTTCACGCTCACCGAGCGCGACGGCCATTTCTACGGGCGCGGCACGCTCGACATGAAGGATGGCGACGCCAGTTGGGTTGCCGCATTGCTGCGCATGAAGAAAGAAGGAGTCGTTCCAGCCGGTGACTTCATTCTGGCGCTCACGGCGGGCGAGGAAGGCGGGGGCGGGTACAACGGCATTCAGTGGCTCCTCGCGCATCATCGGGACGACATCAAGGCGCAGTACGTGCTGAACGCGGACGCCGGCGGCGGCGAGCTGCACGGCACGACACCGATCGCCTTGGACGTCCAGGCGGCGGAAAAGGTGTTCCACTCGGTCCACCTCACGACGCACAACCCGGGCGGCCACAGCTCGCTCCCCCGGCCCGACAACGCGATCTACGAGCTCGCGGCTGCGTTAGGCAGAGTGTCGGCGTACCAGTTTCCGTTCCAGACGAACGACGTCACGCGCGCCTACTTTTCGCGCACCGCGGCGCTCGTTGCGCCGGACGTCGGCGCCGACATGCGCGCGGTGAGCGGCTCGCCCACGCCGGACAGCGCCGCCGCGGCGCGCCTCGCCGCACGGTCCGCCTACTACAATGCGCAGCTCCGCACCACCTGCGTCGCCACGCTCATCCAGGGTGGACATGCCGTCAATGCGTTGCCGCAGTCGGCGACCGCGACAGTCAATTGCCGTATGATGCCGGGCACCGATCCGACCGAGGTCGAAGCGACCATCCGTCGCATCGTCGCGGACACCGGCGTGCAGGTGACGCCGGCGGACACGGCAACCGCGAGTCCACCGTCGCCGCTTCCCGCGTCGCTCGAGCAAACGATGCAGCGCGTCACAGCGTCCACGTGGACGTCCCTCCCGATCATCCCGAGCATGGAGACGGGAGCAACGGACGGCTTGTTCCTCCGCAATGCCGGCATGCCGGTGTACGGAGTAACAGGATTGTTCGTCGATCCCAACAACGACGAGGACACACGAGCGCACGGCTTGAACGAGCGCATCGCGGTCCAGGCGTTCTACAATCAACTCGAATTCACATATCGGCTGCTCAAGGCACTGTGAGCGTGCCGACGAGGCGCGTATCACCGTCGCGCGCGTACGTGACGCGATTGCGAGATCGATTTCACCACTGAACGGGGTAGCACGATGGGACTGTTTGATGGATTACTCGGCGGCATCGTCGGGGCCGAGATGGCAACCGTTGTGAACGGGTTGATCGAACGGCATGGCGGTGTGCAGGGCGTGATCAATCACCTGCAGTCACAGGGCCTCGGGCCCACCGTGCAGTCGTGGGTGGGCAGCGGACCGAACCAGCCGGTCACGCCGCAGGAGCTCCACGCCGCGGTCGGGCCGGATCTGATGGCGCAGCTCGCGGCGAAGATCGGCGTGACACCTGAGGAGCTGTCGGCCAAGCTGTCGCAGGTGCTGCCGGGCGCGATCGACAAGCTGACGCCGAACGGTCAGGCGCCCGGGCCGGGCGCCAGCTCATGAGCTGAATGCGGCGCGTCATGCCCAACACGGCATGATGCCTCCACCGTTCGTCCGGCGTCGTTGCGCGCCGCCGCGAACGGGCGTCAAGAGAGCAGGGCTGGTGCAACGTCTCGCTCTCGTCAGGAGGTCCCGTGTCCACTCGACCAAACTCGCTCGTCAACAGCGTGCTCGTCGCGCTCGCACTCTCGATCACTGTTGCCGCGTCGTCGCAGGCGCAGGGCCGCGGTCACCAGGACAAGGTTCCTCCTGGTCAGGCAAAGAAGATGGTCTCGATGGATCGCGCGACCGACGTGACGCGCGAAGTGCTCGCCGACCACGGCTACCGAGTGGTGCGCGTCGAAGTCATCAAGGGCGCGCGAGTGGTGTACTTCCGGCGCGGTAGTCACGGCCACGGCCATGGCCTTGGACCAATGGAACGGATTGTCATCCGGCCCAATCGCGAGCGGTTCCTGTTCGACGAGGCGCCCAAGACCGTGGTCGCCGACATCAATATCAAACTCGGGTTCTGATGCGACATGCGCGCCGAGCCTGAACGGCTCGGCGCGCATCATCTGTCCAGTGCAGCAGCGCCGGTCAGGCGTTGCGCGAGAATCGCTGGAATCCGCACCACGCCAGCACCAGCCCTGCGGCCAGCGACAGATAGAATCCGAAGCCGACGCTGAACAGGTCGGAGGCGCTCGGGCCGCCGTTGCCGCCGCCGAATCCACCGGCTGCCGAATTGATGGCGTGCGTGCCCGTCCACAGCGCGCCTAACACAGCGATTACCGGCAGCATCAGGGCGAGCCATGCGCGGCGATCCTTCCACACCAGCGGCAAAAAGATGCTCAGATACGCGACGATGAGCATGAATTTCACGCCGCCGCCGCCGCCCACCTGACTCAGCAGGGTGGCAACATCATACAATGGCTTGCCCTGGCTCGTGCCGAAGATCGTGATCGAGATCGCGTTGAACACGAGCGTGCCGATGAGATACACCGCATAGGCGCCGAGCGTCAGCGTGCCGTAGCGCTGCACGATCGGGTTCGCCGCGAGGTTGAAACCGGGCGCAGCGCCCGGCATGGCGGCGCCGCCGCTTGCGTTAGGACTCGACGACGATCCGGACCCGGCCGGCGCGCCGGCGCTCTTGCCGAGGCCGCTCACCAACCCGCTCAGCTTGCCGCCCAACTCCGCGGTCTTTTCGCGGAGCAACACATCGTCGGGCACGATCATCACCGCGCTCAACCGCGAATCTTCCACCACGAGGTCGACCGTCTTGCCGACCGTCGGGGCCAAAGGGCTCTTCCACACGCCGATGTCGAATTTGTATTGCTGATTGTCCGCGGCGATCGTGCCGGTGCCGTCGGTGCCGTTGTACTGCAGGATCCTGCCGCGCATGATCAGATCCTCTGAGTGGAGGTGAAGGCGCACGGGCGCAGCGCCTCGTACGCCCTGCTTCCTCCATTGCGCCAAAGAGCGGCCAAAGACGTCATGGCCGGCGCTTGTCCCGCCGTCGCTCCTGCGCTACGGTATGAGTGCCGACCACATCCCAGGACATCGATGCGTGTCCCTTTCTGTCGCGCGCACAGGCTGATGCCGTGACCACTCCGGATGATGCGGAGCTCAGGTCCGGCGTCGGATCCAAGCTCTGCCCGCAGTGCGGCGCTCGATACGACGCCGGCGTCGTATTCTGTCCGCGAGATGGGTCTGCTCTGGGCACGCCGAACCACGGAGGCCTCGTCGGACAGCTCATCGCGGGCCGCTATCGCGTGATCGAGCAGCTCGGACAGGGCGCGATGGGACGCGTGTATCTGGCCGAGCACGTGAAGATGGAACGCCGATGTGCGATCAAGGTGATGAGTCCTGAGCTCGTCTCCGACGCCGATGCGATCAGCCGTTTCAATCGCGAGGCGACGAACGCCAGCCGCATTCAGCATCCGAACGTGGCCACCGTGTACGATTTCGGGGAGTCGGCCGACGGTCTGGTGTTTCTCGCGATGGAGTTCGTCCCCGGAGAAGCGCTGTCGCGTATCTGTGATCGGGAGCACGCGTTGCCGGCCGCGCGCGCCGCGAACATTGCGCGACAGGTGGCGGACGGCCTCGATGCCGCGCACGACCTCGGCATCATTCATCGCGATCTCAAGCCCGACAACATCATGATTGCGCGCGCGAAAGATGGCCGCGACATCGTGAAGATCGTGGATTTCGGGATTGCCAAGGGGACGCAGCAGGGCGCGGCCGGTCGCGAAGCGCTGACGCGCACCGGCGTGGTGGTCGGGACGCTCCAGTACATGAGCCCCGAACAGTTAGGCGGCGATCCGGTCGACGGCCGCAGCGATCTCTATGCGCTCGGCTGCATGTTGTACGAGATGCTCACGGGCGAGTCATCGTTCTCCGGGGCGACCATCGAAGCGCGGCTGCAGCGCCGCCTCACCGGCGAGCCGCTGCACCCGCGGGCCGCCAATCCGTCGGTGCCGGCCTGGCTCGATGCGTTGGTCGCGAAATCGTTGGCGCGGGAGCCCGGCGCGCGTTTTCAGACGGCGGCGGATCTGCGCGACGCGTTGGCGGTAGGCGCGGGCGGCGCACCGTCGCCCTCGGCGCCGCCGTTCACACTGTCGCGCGCCCGCCGTCTCTGGTTCTCGGCCGGTGCACTCGCCGGCGCGGCGACGCTCGTCGTGCTCGGCATGACCTGGCACCGCAACGAGACCGAGCAGGCGGACGCGCGCCATCCTCAGGTGAGCGTGCCGTCGGCGCCGGACTCGGCGCCCGCGCGAGTGCCGGCGGCGGTTGCCCCGGCCGCTGCCGACAGCAGTCCGCCGCCGGCCCTGCCCAGGCGCGAGCCGGCGCCGGCGCGCAGCTCGGCAGACCTGACGCCGACATCGCAGCTGGACCTAATGCAGATTCAGCGTGCCGCCCTCGCCGCTCGGCAAACCGCCATCGATTCCGGCGCGGCCGAGTCCAGCGTTAGGCGGGGAGACCGGCTCATGCAGGCGGCGGACAGCGCGATCGCGCGGCGCCGATTCGATCTCGCGATGCGCGCGATGCTCGACGCGCGTTCCACCTGGCGCGCGGCCTCGGACAGCGCGGCCGCCGTGCGCCTAACGGAACACCCGGCAGCGCCGAGCGCGGGTGCCGCCGGCCCGCCTCCCACCCCGCCTGCATCGCCGCCGCCGGCCGGGTCGCCGGCGCACACCAGCGCGGCGGCGCCCGTCGATCCGACGCCGGCCATTCAGGCCGCGATCGCAACGTACGCCCGAGCGCTCGCGTCGCGGGACATCGCGCAACTGCGCGCCGCCTACCCGGCGCTCACCGCCGACGAAGCCCGACGCTGGCAAGACATCTTCGATGCGACCAACAGCATCACTGCCTCGCTCTCGCTTGCCGGGCCGCCGCACGTGTCGTCATCCGGCAGCGCCGACGTCGACGTGACGGCCGCCTTCGACTTCGACTACAAGCGCGGCGCCGACGGCGAGCGCCATCCGACCGTGACCTACCACGCGGTGCTGGTGCGCGACGGCCAACAGTGGAAGATCGCCTCGATCAAGTAGCGCCGCGTCAAAAGTTGTATTC
This sequence comes from Gemmatimonadaceae bacterium, assembly GCA_036273715.1. NCBI lineage: Bacteria > Pseudomonadati > Gemmatimonadota > Gemmatimonadia > Gemmatimonadales > Gemmatimonadaceae > Gemmatimonadaceae bacterium. Next base: position 69,793 of record DASUHB010000029.1, on the reverse strand, counting down.
GAGGCCTAACGTCCAGATGACATCCGGCCGCAGTCCGCCGCGGTTCATCGGAAGGATCATGTTCGCGACGCCGGTCGCGCCCGAGTCCATGCGCAGTTTCAGTCCGAACGACGCGTTGACGATGTCATCGCGCTCGTTCGGAATGTTGGTCGGCGTCACGGTCCGCTGGAACGGCGCGATGATGTGAACGACCGGCGGGATGGTCAATTTGCTCGCGCCGAGTTGCCATTCGGAGATGATGTCGAACGACATGGTGGCCCAGTCGGTCATCAGGTGATCGAAGCCGCCCGTTGCCAGCAGCGCGTTGTTTTCGAGCGATCCGCCGCGATAGAAGAATCCGCCGTTGAAATGCGGCGTGAAGTTGCCGAACCGTGCCGAGAACACGCCGAGCCCGCGGAATCCGAACGCGCCGGCGCCGAGGAAGTTGTCCGCGTCGCCGGTGGGCAGCCGCGCGTCGGCGAGGAGCGAGAAGCTCGCGCGCTGGGAGGAGTTGAGATTGAGCTTCGCGCGCAGCGAGATGTCGCCTAACCCGGTCGCGGCGCCGGCCGCGGCGCTCTGCGCCGTCAACACGGGATCCGTCGGCGTCCCGGAGAAAAAATGCTCGGCCGGTGTGCCGAACGGTACGATCTGCGCGTCGCTCGAGCCGCTCACCGATACGTGCGCAAGCGGGATCGACACGCCCAGGTCGAGGCGGTCGGTGACGCCGTACGTGACATAGAACGAGCTCACGTACATGTTCACCTGCAGTTGGGTGCGCACTTCGATGAAGTCGTTCTCGAAGGGCGAGTCCCCGAGGCCGGGCGCGCCGACATCCTGATGCGTGAAATTGAGCTCGATGTCGTTGAGCGGAATGCCGCGCAGCGTGCTGAAATCGACGTTGGTCACGTTCGCGCCGACGAGAAGGCGGCCGCGGCCTAACGTAGGCCCGCGCTCGCCGAACACCGGTCCCGACGACTCGGCGGTCTTCTGCGGGAGGCCGTTCACGAACGTGAACGTGGCGCCGCTGCTCGCGGCGCTTACCGGCACGTCGGCCGAGCTCAGTCCGATCGCGTCCGCGAGGAACGAGAGAATCGTCGCGTTGCCGGCGACATCGGCCGGTATGAAGTGGTCGCCATGTCCGTTTTGCGCAAGCACCGAGCCGGCCAGACACAACGGCTGCCCGCAGTTGCCGAAGGTGAACAGCTTGGTGATCGTGGAGCGCAGTCCTTGCGCATGGAGCGGCCCGGCGAGGCAAAGGAGGGAAGCCGCGTACGCCAACGAGCGTCGCATGGTGGGATCCTGTCCGAGGGAGGTGGGACAAGATAACGCGACACGATGCCGCGCGGCATCACAGCGGCGTGTAACCGCCGCTCACTCGGTGCGCAGTGCTTCGAGCGGGCCGACGCGCGCGGCGCGCCGTGCCGGAAGGTAGCTCGCGACGAGTGTCGCAATAGTGAGTGCGACGATCGCGGCCCCGATCGACACCGGGTCGAGCGGCCCGACGCCAAAGACCTCCGAGCGAATCAGTCGCGTGGCCGCGATTCCCGCCGGCAATCCAATTGCGACGCCGCACGTCGCCAGGCGCACGGCTTCGCCAAGCACCATCGAGGTGACGGCGCGCGGCGCGGCGCCGAGCGCACTGCGCAGGCCGAACTCGCCCGTCCGTTGCGACGTCGAGTACGAGGTGATGCCGTAGAGTCCCACCGCCGCCAGCAGGAGCGCGGCCGCGCCGAAGAACGACGTCACGTGCGCGAGCAGCAGGTCCTGTCCGATCGTTTCCCGGACTATCGCGTCGAGCGGTTTCACGGCATCGCGCAGATCGGGATGACGCGCGAGCAGGGCCGCGCGCACGGGCTCGACGAACCGCGTCGGATCGCCCGCGACGCGCACCTCGAAGATGAGCATCTTCGGCGCCGCGGCCATCTGCGCGACCGGCAAATACGCCCGCCTAACCGGAAGGCCGCGCACGTCGCGCTCTTGCACGTCGTGCACGACGCCGGCGATGGTGTAGGCCACGGAGTCCAGCGTGAACGACCGCCCAACAGGATCGCGCGGACCGAAGTAGTACCGGGCCATGGTCTCGTCGACGAGCGCCGTATGCTCGGCGCCCGCGACATCGCGCTCGTCCAGATCGCGGCCGCGGACGAGCCGCGCGCCGATCGCGTGCAGGTAGCCCGGGCCGACCTCGTCATAGCTAACAGACAGTTGCGAGTCGGCGACGGCGGTAAATCCGGCCACCGCCACGTGCCCGGTCGATTCGCCCCCGCTGAACAAGCCTTCCTCGGAGTAAGACACCGCGCGCACGCCGGGGACGCGCTGCAGCTCATCCGCCAGCTCGCGCGCCGCCGCGAGCACGCCGGCGCCGCCCAGGCTCCGCTGATTCATCGGAACGTCGGCGCTCACGATGTGATCGCGATCGAAGCCGAGGTCGACGGTGAGCATGCGCTGCATGCTGTGCAGCAGCAGGCCGGCGCCGATGAGGAGCAGCGTGGACAACGCGACCTGCCCAACAACGAGCGCCGGGCCGAGCGCGACGCGGCCTAACCGCGCACGAGCACCGGAAATGTTGCGTCCTTGCGCGCGGAGCGCCGTGCCGACGTCGAGGCGCGTGGCCCGGAGCGCGGGCACGAGCCCGAACAGCACCACGCAGAGCAGCGTGACCAGCAGCGTGAACGCGAACAGGCGCAGGTCCGGTGCGACGTCGAGCGCGATCGTGCGGTCGCCCACGCCGGCGATCGACACGAGCAGCCGGCTTCCCCACACCGCGGCCATCAACCCCAGCGCGCCGCCCGCGCCGGCGAGGAGCGCGCTTTCCGTTAGGAGCTGCAGCACCAGGCGGCGCCGGCCGGCGCCGAGCGTCATGCGCACCGTCATCTCGCGCGCCCGCCCGGCGGCGCGCGCAAGCATCAGGTTGGCGACGTTCGCGCATACCACGAGCACGATGAGCCCGACCGCGGCCATGAGGACCACCAGCGCCGGTCCATAAAGTGGCCGAAACTCGGAAAATCCGCGCGCGCCCGCATTCACCTCGATCGGCTGTACGCGCAGGTCCTCATCGAACTCGGCGAGATCTTCACCCGTGAGGTGCGCACGAATGGATTGCGTCTCGATGACCGCCAGCTCGGCGCGCGCCTGGGCGAGCGTCGCACCGGGCGCCAGCCGACCCATCATGGCGAGCCACGAGAACGACCGATCGTCGAGCGCCGTGCCGGCCGGCTGCAACGCCTGCCGCATCATCAGCGGGATCCACAGATCGGTCGACTGCCCGACGATGTCGCCGGTGAAGCCGCGCGGCGCAACGCCCACGATGGTGAGCGGTACGCCGTTCACGACCATCGTAGTGCCGACCGCCGCAGGCGCGGCACCGTACTGCCGGCGCCAGTAGTCGTAACTGATGACGACGACCGGGTCGCCTAACGGAACGCGATCCTCGGATGCGGTGAAGGTGCGGCCGATGTACGCCGGGACCTCGAGCACGGAAAAGAAATTGCCGGTCACAAAGCGGCCGTCGGGGCGTTCGATGCCGCCGCCCGGGGCCGCGACCTCGAGTCTGCCGGCCTGGCCCGTGGCGTACACGCCCGCGAGCGTGCGTGCGTGGTCGCGGATGTCGGCGTACACCGGATACGAGACGTACGCCGTCATCGGCGATCCGTGCCACGCGGAATTGACTTTGGACGGATCACCAATGGTGACCAGCCGCGCGGGATGCCCAACGGGCAGCGGGCGAAGCATCAGCGCGTCGAGCAAAGCGAACATCGCCGCGTTGGCGCCAATGCCGACCGCAAGCGTCACGACGACGGTGACGGTAAACGTCGCGTGCTTACGGAGCGAGCGGACGGCGTAGTGCGTATCCCGCACCAGCGCTTCGAGCATACGGGTCCCGCGTACATCGCGGCTGGCGTCTTTGGTGCGTTCGACACCGCCGAAGGCGAGCCGGGCGCGCCGCATCGCGTCGGCCCGAGGCATGCCGGCGCGGATGTAGGCCTCCGCTTCACGCTCAATGTGGAACCGCACTTCCGCGTCGAGCTCCTGCTCGAGCGTGTGCCGGCGCAGGATGGCGCGGGCACGATAGCGCAGGTCCGCCCAGAGCTCGATCAGCATTCGTGTACCCTTTGCGCTTCTACAGGACGCCCTCAGTATGCAATTGGTCTTGTAGAAGCACAAGGGGGAGGGCGCGAGAATGTCCGCGCGTCGGTCCGCCGGCGACCGTACCTGTCCCGTCACGCGCCGAGTGATGGCCCAGGTGACGGCTTGGTCACGGGAGCGCTCGAAGATGGGACCCCATCGCTAGACGCCCGATCGCTGGTCCTTCCAACAGGAGCGCTCAAAATGCAAACAGCCCAGTCAAACGTTCTCCCAAGCCGGCCAGCGGCGCTCATGCGATGGCTCGCGGCAACCGTCATGCTTGCGTCAGTCGCGTGCGGCGGATCGAGCTCGACGTCACCGTCCACCGGACCGACGGGAGAGTTCAAGGGCACACTGGTGGGCGACGGAGCGAGCGGTGTGTTGACCATTACGTTCCCGGCATCGGTCACCAGCCGGTCGGAGGTGCCGTCGCGATTCGCATTCGTGCAGGTTGCTGAGGCCGGCACGGTCGAACAGGTCACGGGGACGCTGACGCTCACGCCGGGCGGCGACGTCATCGCGATGACCGGCACGTACGACGCGAGCGCCGAGCCGCAGCTGGTACTTGCCGGCAGCGGATACGGACTCGCCGGCGACTACTCTGCGGCGAACGGTGTGATCTCCGGTACGTCCACGTTCCCCAACGGCAAGACCGGACTCTGGACGGTCTCGACCGACGCCGCGACGGTGAAGGTGTTCTGCGGGACGTACAGCAGCAGCCAGGGAAACGGCGGCGGCACGTGGAATCTGGTGCTCGACTCGAAGAACAATCTGACCGGTGTCGCCAGTGTCGCCGGCCAGCTACAGGGAACGTTGTCGGGCACGTCGCTCTCGGTGACATACACGGGCGGCACAGCTTCAGGGACTCTCGATCCATCCACTGGCGCCGGCAGCGGAACGTACGATGCGCCCAATATTGGTGAGGGCGACGCGGGCGATTGGACGGCCAATACGGGCGGCTGCTGATCCTTTTGCTCGAAACGCGCACGGCGGCGGTTGCGCCGCCCTGCGCGTCCACCGTTAGGCGCCCGTGCGCCGGCAGCGCTACCGCACGACGTCGTATTCGCTCTGCACGAGGCCGCCGCCGAACTGGCGCGTCGCCACATGCCTAACGAGAACGTCGCGTGTGAGCGATCCGAAGAGCGGGATGCCCGAGCCGATGAGCACCGGCACGCGCGTGACGATGAGACGATCGATCAGGCCGGCCTCGAGAAATCGCTGGATGGTGACGCCGCCGTCCACATAGATATGGCCCGCGCCGCGCGCTTCGAGTTGCGTCATGACGTCGCGCGCGTCGCCCGACAAGTGCTCGACCGCCGCCGCCGCGGGGATGCGTGGGAGCGGCCGACTGCTGAGCACGTACACCGGCTTGTCGTACGGCCACCGGTCAAACCCGAGTACGGTCTCGAAGGTGTTGCGCCCGATGACGATCGCGTCGACGTCGGCCATGAATTCCGCGTAGCCGTGCGGTTCGGCGCCGCCGGCGTCCAAAAAATCCAGCGCTCCGTTAGGCCGAGCGATGAAGCCGTCGAGGCTGGTGCCGACGAACACCGAGGCGCGCATGGTCGAAGGCCAGGGCGTAGTTGGACTCGCGGCCGCGCGATATGCGCCCGTCGGGACAGCGCGTACTGGCATATCCGGCTCGCTCGTTGCCGCCGCGAACCGGACGTGCCTGCAGGCCGCGCATTGTTGACGTATCTCCGCGTCGTGGTAAATAGGTACAGAGAGTCCGATTACGTCAACGTCTGGGGCGGGAGGGAAGCATATATCTCATCAGGGACATCATGTACTGCAAGCCGGGCAAGGTGGGGCCGATGGTCGAGAAGTTCATCGCCATGTCGAAGCTCGGTGAAAAACTCGGCGGCCCGCGCATGAAGGTCATGACCGACATGTGCGCCGAGCAATACTGGACGGTGGTCGCCGAGATGGAGGTGCCGGACCTCAAGACGTTCGAGGAGATGATGTCGCCGAGGATGATGTCGGCCGACGATCGGAAGCAGTTCGAGGAAGTCATGAAGGGCTACCACGATCTGGTCGACCACGGCAAGCGGGAGATCTACACGATCGAGGGCTAACGGAAGGCGCGCCGCGCCGCGCGCCGAGACGCGGGCCTTGTGACCTCCAAACCATCCCATCACCTTGTGGCATCGCGAACGCGTGCTCCTTCGGGCGTCGTGTCGCGGCGCCTTTTCCAGGTACAATCCTCCCCGTTCCCGATTTGCCAGATGCGAATCCCTCTCATCGCCCTCGTCGCGCTCGGCGCAGCGCCGGCGGCGCGCCAGGCGCCTCCCGCTTCCCCGGCGGCGCCGTGCACCACGGCCACGACGGCCTGCGAACAATGGGTCATCTACGGCGCCGGCCCGGCACGCTCAATGGTGTACGCCACCTACGCGCTCCGAACGCCTAACGCCGCCATCACGCGTGCGCTGATCATGGTGCACGGCGCCGCGCGCAATGCCGACCATTATTTCCGGACTGCGACCGCCGCCGCGTTCCTCGACGGCGCGCTCGGGAACACGATCGTCGTCGCCCCGCACTTCATTGCCGAGCGCGACACGGCGCAGCCCAACGAGGTGCGGTGGCCGGAGCGCGGCGATACGTGGCGTTCTGGCGGCATGTCGCCCTCCAATCCCACGCTGTCCTCGTTCGATTTCATGGATGAGATCCTGCGCACGCTCGCCGACAAGAACGTGTTCCCCAACCTTGCCACGATCGTGGTCGCCGGACACTCGGCCGGCGGGCAGTTCGCGACGCGCTACGAGATGGCCAACAAGGTTGACGGCACGCTCGGCGTACGCATCAGGTACGTGGTGGCAAACCCGTCCAGCTATGCGTGGCCGGCGGCCGTGCGGCCGCTCCCCACGGGCGACGCCAGCCCCGATGCGGCGCTCGGCGAACCGTTAGGCAAGTTGGGCGAGACGGTGCATACGACGTACGCCTACGGACCGTTCGACTCGACCAGGGTGCCGCGCTACAACCACTGGCCGGCCGGTCTGGAAGATCGCCACGGCTACACTGCGCAGATGAGCGACGAGCAGCTCCGGAAGCAGCTGGCCGAGCGTACCACGACGTATCTGTTGGGACAGGTCGACGTCCTCCCATTAGGCGGCTTCGATTCGTCGCCGTCGGCGATGGCGCAGGGACCCACGCGCCGCGCGCGCGGTGAAGCGTTCTTCAAGTACGTCACCGAAACCCTCGGCGCCAAGACCGCAACGGCCATCATCGTGCCCGAGTGCGGACACAACGATCGATGCATCTACACGACGCGCGAGGTGTTCCCGGTGATCTTCCCGAAATAGCGCGGCGCGTCGCAATGCTCGAGCGCGATCAGGCATCGCGACTCGCTCCGCTAGCCGTCGACCAGCGCCCGATAAATGCGCGCGCTCTCCTCATCGAACAGACATGCGACGACCCGGTCGACCGCTGCCTCGTGGGCGCGCATCGCCGAGAGCGCGACCTGCGCCGCCAGTTCTTTCGGGAAACCGTATGCACCGGTGGAAATGGCGGGGAACGCGATCGATCGGATGTCTTGCTGTGCGCGTGCGAGCGCGAAGCTGCGCTCGTAGGCGCGGGCGAGCACCGCGGCTTCATCCCGATGTCCGCCGTGCCACACTGGGCCGACGGCATGGATCACATAGCGGGCGAGCAGACCAAAGCCCGGTGTGATCACCGCGTGGCCGGCGGGGCAGGGGCCCAGCGTCGTCGCGGCGCGCGCGAGCGCCGGTCCGGCGCGCCGGTGGATCGCGCCGTCCACGCCGCCGCCGCCCGCGAGGCCGCTGTTCGCGGCGTTTACGATCGCGTCCGTCGGCATCGTCGTGATGTCCGCGACCACCACTTCGATCATTGCTGCCTAACGGATTGCCGAAACCGCCGGCGATAACTGGCGCGCGTCGAATTCGACCACCAGCGGCGGGTTCTGGTTGAAATCGCTGTAGCGGATCCAGGTCGGACGCACGCGTACGTAGATGAGCCCGGGCCAGTTGGCACGCGAGCGGCCATCCGGCCACGCGCTGAAATACGCCGCGCGGATCCGCTCGCACTCCGGGCCAGTCGGCTCGTCCGCCACGCCTTCGTACTGCACCGTGCGTTCGTCGCCGGGCACCGCGCCGCCGATCACGAACGCGAGCCGCGGATTCGTGCGCAGATTCGCCACTTTGCGCGTCGAGTCGAGCGTGTCGAATACCACCTCGAGCGCATCGGTGACCGCGATGCCCACCACGGCCGCCTGAGCCGCGCTCGTCGCCGACACCGACGCTTGTACTGCGAGTTTGTTCCCCTGCATGAACGCGAGGAGCTCGGGCGTAGTCATGCGCACCACCGGAGGAAGGCTCCGCTACGATAGAATTGGCGGACATGGGGCGCAATCGCGGCGTGCTTCTGCATAGCCGCGCGCGTGTCCCAGCCCCATATTCCTCGCGGTCACGGACGTCACGTCGTCATCCTTTTCGCTCTATCGTCGAGGCCGTTTTCGTGCGCACGTCCATCTCTTGCCTGATCCTTTTCCTCCTCGCCGCGGCCGTCGCACCGGCCACGGCGCGCACGCAGTCGACCGATCTGTATTCGGACATGCACTGGCGCGAGATCGGCCCAACGCGGGCCGGCCGCGCACGCGCCGTATCGGGCGCGGCCAGCCAGCCCAACGTCGCCTACATCGGGTTCGACAACGGCGGCGTGTGGCGCTCGACCGACTACGGCTCGACCTGGACCCCCATCTTCGACAACCAGCCGACCGGCTCGATCGGGGCGATCGCGGTCGCGCCGTCCAACCCGAACATCATCTACGTCGGCACGGGCGCCGGCATCATTCGACCCGATCTGGCGACCGGCAACGGCATGTACAAATCCACCGACGCCGGCAAGACGTGGACGCACATCGGCCTCGACGACAGCCAGATGATCGCGGCCGTGGACGTCGACCCGTTCAATCCCGACCGCGTCTTCGTCGCCGCGCTCGGCCATCCCTACGGGCCTAACGAACAGCGCGGCGTGTTCCGATCGACCGATGGCGGTCACACGTTCACCAAAGTGTTGTACAAGGATGAGTACACGAGCGCCAACGACGTGCACATCGATCCGTCCAATCCGATGGTGGTGTACGCGTCGCTCTGGCAGCAGCAGGAGGAATTCCGCGAAGGCGGCGGGTTCGGCGGCAATTCGGGCGGCCTGTACAAGTCCACGGACGGCGGCACGACGTGGACCGAGCTCAAGGACGGACTGCCGCCGTCGGTGCTCGAGGCCAACATCGCGATTTCGCGCAGCAATCCGAACGTCGTCTACGCGATGGTCGCGCAGCCGTCCAACCGGCCGGGCGTCGTCGCGGCCGGCTACGGCGCCGGCGTGGTCGCGTTCTACAAGTCCAGCGACGCCGGCGCGCACTGGACGCTCGTCGATGGTCCCGGCCTAACGAGCCGCCCCGTCGACCCGCGCCCGTTGGTCCGCATCGGCGGGGGCGACCTGCCGACCATCATCGTCGATCCCAAGGATGAGAACGTGGTGTACAGCTCCTCCACGGTGCTCTGGCGCACCGAGGACGGCGGCATCACTTGGTCCGCCGTGCGCGGTGCGCCCGGCGGCGACGACTATCAGAAGACGTGGATCAATCCGCTCAACCCGAACATCATCATCCAGGTGAGCGACCAGGGCGGCGTGGTGTCCGCCAATCGCGGCCAGTCGTGGAGCAACTGGTACACGCAGCCGACGGCCGCGATGTATCACGTGTCTACCGACAACACGTTCGTGTACCGCGTCTGCGGCGGCCAGCAGGACTCGGGCTCCGCGTGCGTAAAGAGCCGCTCCGACGACGGCGAAATCACGTTCCACGACTGGCACCCGGTGAACATCCAGGAGTACGGGGTGGCCGCGCCCGATCCGCGCGACCCGGATCTCGTGTACGGCAGCATGCGGACCAACGTCTCGCTGTACAACCGCAAGACCGGCCAGACGACCTACGTCGGTCCCGACATGAGCGGGCCGGGGCCTAACGGGGACACGTACAATCGCAACGTCCGCACGATGCCCATCGTGTGGTCGCCCGAAGATGCCAACGTCCTCTACTACACCTCCAACGTCGTCTGGAAATCGGCCGACCACGCGCACTCGTGGACGCGCATCAGCCCCGATCTCGCCCGCCAGTCCTGGACCGTGCCCGCATCCGCCGGCAAGTACGCGACCGGCGTCACCGCGTCGCCGTTAGGCACGATCACCGCGCTCGCGCCGTCGCCGCGGTCCGCGCGCGTCCTCTGGGCCGGCACCGACGACGGCAACATCCAGGTCACCATGAACGGCGGCGTCACCTGGACCAACGTCACACCGCCCGCCATCAAACCGTGGACGCGCATCTTCAACATCGACGCCGGCCACTTCGACGATCGCACGGCGTACGCCGCCGCCAACACGATGCGAATCGACGACGCGAACCCCCACTTCTTCCGCACGCATGATGGCGGCAAGACGTGGACGGAAATCGACAACGGGATCGCGCCGGGCGCCGCGGCGAACTCGATTCGCGAAGATCCGCGGCAGAAAGGATTACTCTACGCGGCGACCGAGACCCAGGTCTGGGTGTCGTTCGACGATGGCGACCACTGGCAGTCGCTGCGCCTCAATATGCCGGCGATTTCCGTGCGCGACCTCCAGCTCAAGGACGACAGCGCCTGTCTCTGTTCCGACCTCATCGCCGGCACGCACGGCCGCGGCTTCTGGATTCTGGATGATGTGACGCCGCTCAGGCAGGAAGCGCAGGCACTGGCCGCGCAGGACGTGTACCTGTACAAGCCGGCGACCGCGGTCCGCGTGCGATTCGCCACCAACGACCCGACGCCGTGGCCGCCCGAGCTGCCGGCCGGCGAGAATCCGATGCCGGGCGGCATCATCGATTACTATCTCGCATCAGATGCGCCGACCGCGGTGACGCTCGACATCCTCGACGGGGCCGGGAAAGTCGTGCGCTCCTACTCGAGCGACGACTCGGTGCCGAACCCGGAACCCGCGACCGACCCGGCGGCCTACGACCTGGTGTGTCACGAGCGCCCAACGGCGCCCTACTGCGCGCTGCCGCTTTACTGGCCCGCGCCGCCGATCGTGCTGTCGACCAAGCGCGGCATGCACCGGTTCTCGTGGGACCTGCACTATCAGCCGGTGCCGGGCATGGCGTCGCCGTCCCGCGGCGACGAGGACGCGACCGGCGCCGTGCCGCACCACACGTACCCCCAGCCGTACGCCCCGTGGGCGCCCCCCGGCCGCTACACCGTGCGCCTAACGGTGAACGGCCGCAGCTACACGCAACCGCTCACGGTGCGCCTCGACCCGCGCGTCAAGACGCCCGCGCTGGGCCTCACCCGCCTCGCCGCGCTGTCGCGCGACATGTACGATCGCGCGGTCGCGACGCAGGCCGCGTACGACTCGGCGCGCGCGCTGGCTGAGCGCACCGACTCGACGAGCGCGTTGCGCGCCAAGCTCGACTCGTTGGCGCCGCCGCCGGCGACCGGCCCGCGCCAGTTCGCCTTCGGCCGGCGCGTCGCGCGCAACGCGCCGCCTACGCTGCAGAGCGCGAGCAGCTCGCTCATGGAAGCGGCAATGGCCATGCAGGGCGCCGAGACTACGCCGACGGCCGCGGAAGTGGCCGCCTGCGACCACGCCCGCGCGGAATCCGAGGCGGTGCTGGCGAAGTGGAAGGCATTGCGGGGAACGGCGCGCGCGACGCGTTAGGCCGCTGAGTATCACGGATGCGCCGCGCGCACTTGAATCGGCCCGGCGACGGGGTGAAGTGCAGGCTTCACGGGGCGGGCGTTGGTCGCTTGCGACCAGGTGACCAACGCAGCAAAGCACGGGTACAAGGGGTGGCCGCGTCACGGCCGCGACGCGGTTGGAACCATTCCACATCCACCGTACAGGTCCCATGCGCATCCTTTCGGTCCGTCCATGCTCCGTCGCCGGCGTGCTGACGTTGCTGGCCGCTTGCTCGAGTCAGTCGGCGACGTCGCCCAAGCCGCCAACGCTGCAACTGACGTCGGCGCAGGCGCAGGCCATGACGCAGCGACTCCAGCAAATCGCCGCGAGCAATCCGGGGATTTCCGATCTGGCAGATTCCATCATGGTCGGCATCCAGGCCGGCGTCGGCGTCAGCGCCATTAACCTGAGCGGCGATCTCGGCGCCGGCCCGTTCTACGCGTTCGGACTCAAGCGAGTGTTCTCCGGCTCGCCGGGCTTCGGACCCGAGTTCGACGTCCTGGCCTTCGACAATCCATCGGATCCGCAGACGTTCATGATCCTGGATGTCTTCGCGCCGGGCTCGGACGCGGCGAGCGGTTCGTTCGACGGTTCGTCGGGCACCAGCGCCACCGGATTCGTGTTTCAGGTCTCGGGCGACAGCAGCCTCACCTGGGCCCCGACGCAGGGCGTCGTCACCGTCACGGGCGACGGGCCTAACGGAGGCTGCGGCGCCTACCAGGCGCCGACCGGCGTCACGTGCGCCCAGGAAACCATGCACATCGCGTTCAACATCACGAGCACCGTTCCCGAGTTTGGCACGGGCGGCGCCGGGCCCACGGCGGCGTTTGCCGGCGCCGACGTCCAGGGCATCGTCCTCACGTTCGCGGCGGGCTCGCCGGTTCAGTAGGCCGGCCTGCGCATCGTGGCCCGGCAGACGGCCGGGCTCACGATGCGAACCGTGCGCCTAACTCTTCCACCGCCCGGTACAACGAATCGAACGACGGCACCACGAACAGCACCGGTTGGAAGTGGTCGATCTCGAACGGCTGCGCGATGACGGCATCGAGGCTGAACGGCCGCCGTTCGCAGGACGGGCCTAACGCGTTGGCCGCGTCGCCGTGGGAGGAGATGAGGCCGCTGCCGTAGACGTGCGGGCCTTCGCCCTCCTCGATCAGCCCGAATTCGACCGTGAACCAGAACAGCCGGGCGAGCGCTTCGGTTTCCTGTTCGTTCCGCGCGGCCGCGCCCAACTCGCCGAACCGCTGCAGGAAATCCGCGAAGATGGGCTCGGCGTGCAGGGGCACGTGGCCGAACACGTCGTGGAAAATGTCGGGCTCCGGCAGATAATCGAGCTGGCTTCGCGGCCGCACCGAGAGCGTCGTCGGGAAGCGGCGTTGCGCCAGACACCGGAAGAACTGGGCGGCGGGGATGAAGCCCGCCACGCCCACCGCGCGCCATCCCGTGCGCGCCCCGAGCCGTCGATTCACGTCGACGAGGTCCGGAACGCGATCCGATGCCAGGCCGATGCGCTCGATGCCGTTCAGGAACACCTCGCTCCCCGTGTCGCGCAGGGTCATCATCCGGCGCTCATACAGGATTTGCCACACCGCGTGCGATTCGCGGTCATAGCGGGCGTAATCCTGCTCGATGAACGCGGGAAGGTCGGCGTCCTCTGATGCGTCGTGCGGCGCGGCGGCGCTGCCGGTGTCTGCCTGCTGCATGGTCGTGCTCTCCTGCCTGAGGGGGACAAAAAAAGCGGCCCGTGGAACTTCCACGGGCCGCCGGGGATCTCATGTCGCAACTTGTTCAGTCGCGCACACGCCTCCGCTCGCGTCCCGTGGCTCGGGGCACGTAGTAATAGCGGTAGGAGTAGCTGCGCGGCGCGCGATTCATGGCTCGTACGGTAGGCGGCTAACCAGCGGATGTCAACGCCAAAAAACCGCTTGCGCATTGCGTTGCTCCTTCCGCCGGCCATCTTCAAGCACCCATTCCCAAGCCCAGGCTCTGCAATGAGACCACATCTGGTTCGCACGATCGCCGCGGCGGCGGTGTCACTCACCTGTGCGGCGCCGCTCGCTGCCCAACAGACGGGCGCCTCGCATCCGCTGGACCGCGCGAATCTCGACACGACGTGCGCGCCATGCACGGACTTCTACACCTTCGCCAACGGCGGCTGGATCGCGAAGACCAGCATACCGGCCGCCTACTCGTCCTGGGGGTCGTTCAACGAGCTGCAGGATCACAACACCAACGTGGTCCATCAGATCCTCGACGACGAAGCGGCAGCCGTGCGGGACCGGAAAGCCAAGCCCGGGACCAACGAATGGAAAGTCGGCACGTTCTACGATGCCTGCATGGACACGACGGCGATCGAAGCGTTAGGCACGAAGCCGATCGAGCCGCAGCTCCAGGAAATCGCCGCGATCAACAGCAGCGAGTCGCTGCGCGCCTCGTTGGGCAAACTCGACGCGCAGGCCGGCCTCGCGCCGTTCGGCTTCTTCGTGCGGCCCGACACCAAGAACTCGAGCGAAGAAATCGCCAACGCCGGCCAGGGTGGCTTGGGCCTGCCGGAGCGCGACTACTATTTCCGCACCGACGACAAGAGCAAGGCGCTCCGTGATGCCTACGTGGCGCACGTGACGACGATGCTCCAGCTCTCGGGCGAGAGCGAGAGCGAGGCGTCCGCGGATGCGCAGCAGATCATGGATCTCGAGACGAAGCTGGCCCAGGCCTCCATGCCGCGCGTCGCGATGCGCGATCCGAACGCGACCTATCACAAGATGCCGCTGTCGGACATGCAGAAGCTCACGCCCGACGTCGACCTGCAGGCTTTCCTCCATTCGTTAGGCGCACCGGTGGTGCGCGAGATCAACGTCGCCCAGCCGGCCTTCTTCAGCGCCGCGGATTCGCTCCTCACCAGCGTGCCCGTCGCGACGTGGAAGGCCTACCTCCGCTGGCACCTGCTGGACAACACGGCGGGCGCGCTGCCATCCAGGTTCGCCGATGAGAACTTCAAGTGGTCGCAGCACCTCACGGGCGCCAAGGAGCAGCTGCCGCGGTGGAAGCGCTGCGCCGCCACCGCCAACGGCGTGTTAGGCGAGGCCATCGGCCAGGAGTACGTCAAGCGCACGTTCACGCCCGCCGCGAAAGCGCGCGCGCTGGCGATGGTCGACAACCTCGTCGCCACGCTGCGCGCCGACATCCAGCAGCTGGCCTGGATGAGCGACAGCACGAAGCAGCGCGCCGTCGAGAAGCTCGATGCGTTCACGAAAAAGATCGGCTACCCCGACAAGTGGAAGGACTACAGCAAGCTCGAGGTGGAGCCCGGCCACTACCTGGCCAATCTCCGCCACGCCTCCGACTTCCGGCGCGCCGACAACTGGTCTCGCCTGGGCAAGCCGGTGGATCGCACCGAGTGGGGCATGACGCCTCCGACCGTCAACGCCTACTACAATCCGCAGATGAACGAGATCGTGTTCCCGGCCGGGATCCTGCAGCCGCCGTTCTTCGATCCGAACGCCGACGACGCCGTGAACTACGGCGCCATGGGCGCGGTGATCGGACACGAGATGACGCACGGCTTCGATGACGAGGGCCGCCAGTTCGATCCCAAGGGGAATCTCCGCGACTGGTGGACCGCCGAAGACGCGGCCAAGTACAACGCGCAGGCCAAGCTCGTCGTCGATCAGTTCAACAGCTACACCGTGGTCGACTCCGGCACGCACGTCAACGGCAAGCTGACGTTAGGCGAGAACATCGGCGACCTGGGCGGCCTCAAGATCGCGTACCTGGCCCTCGAGAAGTCGCTCAAGGACAAGGGGCGGCCCCCGCTCATCGACGGCTTCACGCCCGAGCAGCGCTTCTTCCTCAGTTGGGCGCAGGTGTGGCGCGAGCAGATGCGGCCGGAAATGCAGCGGACGCTCGTGAACGTCAACGAGCACGCGCCGAGTAAGTGGCGCGTGGATGGCCCGCTGTCGAACATGCCCGAGTTCAGGGCCGCGTGGGGCTGCAAGGACGGCGACCCGATGGTCCGCCCCGACAGCCTGCGCGCGCACATCTGGTAGTCGGTCGCTACGGCGATTGTCTGGCGAGGGTGATCGTGCCCTTGTAGGTCCGCACGGTCATCCTCGCCGCGCCTAACCCAAGCCGGAGGTGCAAGGCGCCGCCGCGTCCGTCCTGTCCGGCCACCGGCCGTACCTGCGTGAACCCGTTCGCGATCGTGCCCGTGATCGTCGACAGATCGAGGAGCGCCGACGCGGAATCCGGCAGCAGGAGCGCGACGCCGCCGGCGTGATTCGAAAATTCGAACACCGCGCCGGCCGGCGGCGCTCCCTCGAACGTGATGTCGCCATCCACCGAGACAAAGCGGCCGCGCGCCACGGCGGCGTGACGCACCTCGAGCGCGCCGCGCACCGTGGCCGCATCCAGATCTTCCGGCGCGCCGGCAATGGCGAGGCGGCCGCCGCCGGTCCGAGCCCGCACCCAGGGCGCCGTGACATCCAGCGCCACGTCGCCGGCCATCGACTCCACGTCGATGCTCGACACGGCTCCCGTTAGGCGAATGGGACCGGACACGCTGTAGAACCACCCCGACGCGTCGCGCCCGCCGATCGACGCGCTCACCGACTTCACCGAAACCTGGCTGCGGCGGGGCACCATTAGCACCACGGCCGAAGGGCGAACCGGCGTACCATCCGCATGATCCATGACGCCCACTTTCACCCCGCGTGCGTCGCCCGCGACATAGAACCGCTCGCCTCTCGCGATCGTGCCGAGAGCCTCGATCGAGTCCAAGTCCCACGCCAGCACCCGGATCGTGCCGGTCGGGAAAAACACCTTGACCGGCGCGGTCGGATCCAGGTGCTGTGCGCGAAGCCTGGGCGGCTCGCGCTGCGCGCTGGCATTGGCGGCCGCACAGCAGAAGGCGCAGGCGACAACCGCTATCGCGCGCCGCAACCCCATCGCTCCGGAAGGACCGCGGTCACGACGCATTGTGCATCCGCCTGAGCAGGTCCTGTTGTTGCCGATACGAGTCCGCGAGCATCTGCCGGAGGGCCGGATTGTTGGGATCCCGAGCGAGCGCGTCCTTGAGCTCCGCGATCGCCCGATCGATCACCCGGAGATCGCTGTCTGCGACGGCTGCCGTCGCCGGCGGCAGCATGGATTTCTCGAGCTCGATTTCGTCGAGCAGGCGCTGCACATCGGCCTGGCTCCCGCCGGCGGTATCCGAGATCGGCTGCACGCCGCGCTGCCCGTTAGGCACAGAGCGTCCGGCCGGCGGCGGCTGGCCGGCCGGTTCGTGCGGCCGCACCTCGAGCAGCAGCACGACGCACACCGCCGCGGCGGCCGCGCCGGCACCCATCCAGGCCGCCCGCCACGGACGCGCACGCCGCGCGGCGGCCGCGGACAGCGGCGCCACCTTGCCGCGCTCGATGCGGTCGCGAATCGCGGGCCACATCGCCTCGACCGCATCCTCAGGCACAGACGATGAGCGCACACGCGCCACCACGGCCCGGAGGCGCTCGACATCCGCCGCGCACTCGGCGCATCCCGCCACGTGCGACTCGAGCGCTCGGGCCCGCTCCGCGGGAGCGCTGCCGTCGGCCAGATCCTGGCGGTCCGCCTCGGTGAGATGGGTCATGCGCCGAGTATCCTCGAGAGATGGCGTCGCGCGCGCCAGAGCTGCGCGCGCGACGTGCCGGGCGCAATGCCCGTCATCGCCGCGATTTCCTCGTGCGAGTAGCCTTCGATGTCGTACAGCACGAGCACGATTCGCGCGCCGTTAGGCAGCCGGTCCAGTGCCGCCGCCACGTCGATCGCCGCCTCGGCGCGCTCGGCCGGTGTCGAGCCCGACGGCGCGACGTCGCCCGCCTGGTCGTCGAATCGGAGCGCGTCCCGGCGGCTGGCGCGCAGCCGCTCCAGGATCACGTTGATGCCCAACCGATGCAGCCACGTGCGCAGCGCGCTCTCCCCGCGAAACGATCCCAACTTTTCCCAGGCCCGCACGAATACGTCCTGGAGCGCGTCGCGCGCGTCCTGCTCGTTGCCTAACATGCGACGGCACAACGCGTGGATCGCCGGGGCGTGGACGCGGTACACGATCCCGAACGCGTCCACGTCCCCGGCGCGCGCCCGGCGCACCGCGTCGGCGACGGCCGAGTCGATTGTCGCCGCCGCCCACGCCGGCGGCGCAGGCGATTCATCCGTCATCTCGGTCGCCATGCGCGCACCCCGGATCGCGCGGCCGTGCGACGTCACGGCCACGCGCCGAGCCGCAGAGTGGTGCGTCATGATGCGATGAAACGGTCGCCGGAGGCAACTCGCGAGCGCCGCATCAGGGCCGCTGCGACGCGATCACTGCAAGCGTCGAGTCGATCTCGTGCGCCGCGACCGCGCGCGGAAGGCGATCGCCCGTTCCCGCGCGCATCGGCACGTCCACCGACGAGACGGCACCGGACCGGTCGAGCGACACGAGCGCCGTCGTCGACTTGGCCAACGTAATCCTGAGCAGCCACGCGCCCTCCGACGGCCATTGACGACGCAACGCAAATACGCCGGGCTCCGACGTGGCGTCGAACCAAAGCATCACCGTCTGACGTTGTCCGTTTACGATGCCCTCGGCGCTCCCGGCAAGATCGCGAGTCGTCGGCACGCCCTCGCGCATGGCGGCGTGCACGAGCAGCAACGCATCGCGGTTTGCGCGATCGTACGGATTCACCGGCCATTCAACGGACAACCACGGCGGCCACTTGAATGCAGCAACCGCGAAGGATGCCGCGCGGGACGACGCTGGTGTCGCCGCGGCGATCGCCGCAACGCACACAAGCGCCACTGTGACTGCGTTCCGTCGGCGGTTCATGAGACCTCCAGTCGAATTGAGTGCGTGGCCGGCAGACCAGTGAGGCGCCGGACGGCTGTATCGATTGGATGTCGCCTGTTCGCCAAACGCTTACGTGCTCACGCGCGGCGCGAACGAACAGTCAGCTCGCGCTCGCCGGCGAGCCGCTGCGCCGGTCTGAGGCGGCCGCGGCCGCCTGCATGAATGCGCCGACCACGGGATGCGAACGCCCGGCGAGCGCCGCACGCTCGGGTTGAAACAGCGTCGCAACGAAGAATGGATGGTCGGCCAATTCGACGGCGCGCGCAGCGCCGTCGTCGTCCGTCGCCGTGATGCGAAGGCTCGCGTGTGCGAAGCGTTCGGCGTGCCTCGGGTCGAGCCCGTAGTTGCAATGGTATGCCTCCGTCGCCGCCGCGCAACCATAGATCGCGCGCATTCGCGATCCCTCGGCCAGATGGACCCGGCCTTCCACTTCCACCAGTCCGCACGACAACGCCGTAATCAACGGGTCCTCGGCCTCCGGATTGCTTTCAGCGTGCTCCGCGTCCGTTAGGCCGAGGACCGATCGCGCGTATTCAAGGAGGGCATGCTGGAATCCGGCGCAGGTGCCGAGGAATGGGACGCCCGACCGGCGCGCGAATCCGATGGCCGCGAGCGCCGCATGCATGTTCGCGTACGGGCTCCCGGGGACGCACCACACGCCATCGGCACTCGTCAGTCGCGCGGCCATCTCCGGACCTGACGATCCGGTGTGCATCCACTGTGCTCGGACGACGCGCTGCACGTCGTGCGAGGCCCGCGCCAACGCCACGGGAATCGCGCGGTGCGCGAGGACCGCATCCGATCTGTCGCCGACGAGGACGATGCGAATCGATGATGGCATGCTGGCTCCGTAAAGCGTGCGCACGGGTCCGCCGCGCCGGAGATGCGGGGTGCGTCGCCTCTATTTGCTCGCCGACGGGCTGCCGCGCCAGAGCCAGGGCATCCGGCGCCGGCCGCGCCCACCACCTCGCATCTCCCAGCGGCGGCGCGCCACCGTCGCGCTTCGACGCCCATACCGAACAGGTGCCCGGCCACCGGATACCTTGACATCCGACAACATGCCCGTCTATGTTGTCGAACGACAAGGCATCACCCTTTCGACGGAATCGACATGGCTGACCGCGCCGATCTGCTGCAGGGTACTCTCGACCTCCTCGTCCTCAAGACGCTCGTGCTCGGGCCGCTCCATGGCTGGGCCATCTCGAAGCGTCTCCGTCAGCTTTCGGATGACGTGCTCGAGGTCGGGCAGGGGAGTCTCTATCCAGCGCTCTATCGACTCGAGGATCGCGGGTGGATTCGCGCCGAGTGGGGCACGAGTCCGGAAGCGGGCGGTCGACGCGCCAAGTTCTACAGCCTGACGGCGGACGGCCGCAAACAATTCGCTGCCGAACGCTCTCAGTGGCGGCTGTTCTCGACGGCAGTGGAGCGCGTACTCAAGGCGACGTGAGGGACTCGAGCATGGGCCTGTCCATTCGGAAGTTGGTGCGGCGCATCCGCGCGTTGGTGCGGCCCGGTGCGCTCGACCGCGAGCTCGATGAGGAGGTGCGGCTGCACGTGGCACTCGAGGCGAAGGAGCTCGAGCGGCTGCATCATCTGTCGCCAGCGGACGCGCGACGCCGGGCGTTGGTCGCGTTCGGCGGCATCGAGCGATACAAGGAGGCGCACCGCGACGCGCGCGGCACCCGGTGGCTCGACGAGTTGCAGCAGGACATCCGCTACGCGGCGCGCGCGCTCCGCCGCGGCCCGACGTTCACGATTTCCGCCGTCGCCATCCTTGCGTTAGGCATCGGCGCGTGCACGGCGGTGTTCAGCGTGCTCGACGCCGTCGTCATCTCGCACCTGCCGTATCCCAACGACGACCGCCTCGTGCAGATCTTCGAGCGCAACTCCCCCACCAACCAGTGGCCGTTGTCGGTCGCCGACTTCCAGGCCATCCAGGCGTGGCAGCGCAGCTTCACCGACGTCGGATTGCTGCGGCAGACCGACGTGTCCGTCGCCGCGGGCGGTGCGCCGCAGCGCCTGCCCGTTGGCTACGTGACGTCCGGCTTCCTGCGGACGTTGGGCGTGAAGCCGGCGGTCGGCCGCCCGCTGGGTCCAGCCGACGACGCGCCCGGCGCCCCGCCCGCGGCGGTCGTGACCCACCACTTCGCCGTCGAGCATCTGGGGGGCGACCGGGCTGCGTTAGGCAAGACCGTCGACGTCGATGACATCGCGTATTCCGTCGTCGGCGTGCTCGATGCGCGCTACACCTCGCTCGGCGGCCGCCGCGGCGAGGTGTGGCCCGACGCGCGGCTCAAACCGCCGGATCGCCGCGGCCCCTTCGGCATGGTCGTCATCGGCCGGCTCAAGGACGGCCTCACCATCGCCGATGCGGCTCGCGATCTCGAGCGCGTGAGCCGCCGCGAGTTCGTCGTGTGGCAGGCGAGCTTTCAGGACCACGACGCGAAGCTGGTCCCGGTTTCGCTGCGGCGCGTGATGCTCGGCGATGCCCCGAAGACGCTCGCTCTCTTCAGCGCGGCCGTCGTGCTCGTCATGCTCATCGCGGTGTCGAACGTGGCCGGCCTGATGCTGGTCCGCGCGGCCGGCCGGTGGCGCGAAGTGTCCCTGCGCGCGGTGCTCGGCGCCACGCGGGCGCGCGTGGCGCGCCTCCTGATCACGGAAAGCATCATGGTGTCGCTGGCCGGCGCCGCCGCCGGCGTCGCGTTAGGCACGTTGGGCGTGCGCGTCATGCTCGTCGTCGGGCCGCGGGTGTCGCGGCTCGCCGAGGCGCACGTCCACGTGCGGGCCATCGTGTTCGCCGTCGTGGTCGCGTTGATCTCGGGGCTCATCATCGGCGCCTATCCGGTGATCCATCTCGCCCGCGAACGCTCCGCCGCCGGCGTGCTCGGCGGCGAACGATCCGTGGGCGGCACGCGCGGCGCCCGCATGCTCCGCGCGGCATTCGTCGTCGCCGAATTCGCGCTGGCGCTTCCGCTCCTGGCGGCGGCGGCGCTGCTGCTCAACAGCGTCCTGCGCTTGCAGCGCACGAGTCCGGGCTTCGATCCATCGCACGTGCTCACAGTGAACGTGTCGCTGCCGTCCGCCAGATACTCGCCGATCAACGGGTCCGATACCGCGATCTCGTCGTACTGGACGCGTGCATTGAACGACGTCCGCGAGGTGCCGGGCGTCGTTGCCGCCGGGCTGGCCGATCAACTCCCGCTCTCCGGCGGCAATCTCAACGAAAACAATTTCGACCTCGTCGACAAACCAGTACCCGCGGGAACGGCGCAACCGGTAACACCATGGACCGTCGTCACAAAAGACTATTTCGCCGCGCTCGGCGTCCGCTTGTTGGACGGCCGCATGTTCCTGCCGTCCGATACCGGTGGACAGCATCCCGTGCTGCTGGTGAGCCGTTCCTGGGCGAATCGGTATTTTCCGGACGGCACGGCGATCGGTCGGAAGCTCGTCTCGGGCGGGTGCACGTCGTGTCCGCTCGTCACGGTCATTGGCATTGTTAGCGACGTGACATACACGCACCTCGGCGACCCGCCCGAGGGAGTGTACGAGCCGATGACGGAAGGCTGGGGACGCACGCTTGCGCTCGTGGTGCGTACCAGCGGGGATCCGGCCGCGGCGATTCCCGCGATCGGCGCGGCGCTGCGCTCGGTGGAACCGTCGGTGACCGTCGCCGATGCCCTGCCGATGGCGGACCGGTTGTCTGCATCGATCGCCGACCCGCGCCATGCGGCGTCGCTGGTCGCCGGTGTTGCGATCGTGGCGGCGCTGCTCGCGGCGATTGGCGTCTTCGGGACGCTCTCCTACACGGTGAGCATGCGCCGGCGGGAGATCGGCGTGCGGCTTGCGTTAGGCGCGCGGCGCCGCGCCGTGACCGGGATGATCGTCGGCCGCGGCATGGCGCACGCCGGGCTGGGCGCGGCCATCGGCGTGCTCGCCGCGCTCCTCGCCACGCGCTGGCTCAGGTCCAAGCTGTTCGAGGTGAGTCCCACGGACCCGCTGACGTTCGGGCTGGTGATCGTCGTGCTCCTGATGGTGGCCCTCGCCGCGAGCTGGGCGCCGGCCCGCCGCGCCGCGAGGATCGATCTGGCCGAGGCCATCCGAGACGCGTAGCCCGTTAGGCAGCTGGGGGCGCCGGCTCAAGCACCATCACGACGTGCAAGTGGCCTCCGAACATCCACGAGGCCGGCGCCGGATAGACGTCGCGCACCCGATCCCAATGCGTCACGTGCGCACCCGCGCGTTCTGCCATCTCCCACCACTGCCGCTCGGTCCAGTACCGAGGCGTCGGCCGGCCGTCGGCCAGGTCTAACGCGCGCAGGAGCAGCCGGTCGCCGCGACGCTTCACCAGCCGGTCGCACAGGATCACGCCGTGGCGCGCGACGCGCAGCGCCTCGCGCACCAGCCGCACGGGATCGGTCGCGCAGCGCAGCACGTCGGAGAGCACGACGTACGCGGCCGCGCCGTCGGGGAAGGGCAATCGATCGACCAGGCACGCCACCATCGGAACGGCGCCGCGGCGCGGCGGGGCCCGATCCGCGCCCAACGCAAGGCGCGCGGCGCCCGCCGACACCAGCGCCGCCACCCTGCCGTCGCCGCAGTCGATGTGCACGAACGGATGCGCGGCGTTCCTGTCGCCCCGCATGCCGTCGCGAAGTCGCATGATGCGCGAGACCGATGCGGCGACTGCACGCCCGTGCCGGTCCGGCGCGGCGTTCACGAGTTGGGTGGTCATTCCGCTGACGCTCTCCGGTGCGCTTCCACCATGATGACCGATACGGCGAGTTGCCCGGTGGTGTTTCGCTGACCTTCATCCTTGGACACCGCGTGGGGCCGTCGCGTTGCGACCGCACCGCCGACGGCGTGCGGATCGGGTTATCCCGAAGCTCAAACGACTGGAGCCGGCGTCCTGAATCGCCGGATCGCCCCGAGGCGACCCGCGCGCCTAACGAGCGCGCGGCAGGACCAGCGTGAAGGCCGACCCCACGTTCGGCTCGCTCTCTACCATCAGGTCGCCGCCCATCGCACGCGCCAGATCCCGGCTGATCGCCAGGCCTAACCCAGCGCCTTCGTCCGGCCGCGCGAACCCCCGGCCCACCTGCACGAACGGCTCGAAGATGTCCTCCAATCGGTCCGCCGGAATGCCCCGGCCCGTGTCGCGTATCGTGAGACGCGCGCGCTCCCCGGCCGCCGAACACGACCACGTGAGCCGGCCGCCCGGCGCCGTGTACTTCACCGCGTTGGACAACAAATTCAGAAGAATCTGTTCCACCTTCCTGCGGTCCGCGCGCGCGACTACCGCGTCGGGGCAATCCACTCGGTCCTCGATCAGCCGCCGCGCCGACACTTGCGGCGCCATCCGCTCGGTCACCTCGCGGACGACCTCCGACAGCACCACGTCGTCCAGCGAAAACGGAACC
This sequence comes from Gemmatimonadaceae bacterium, assembly GCA_036273715.1. Taxonomy (NCBI): domain Bacteria; kingdom Pseudomonadati; phylum Gemmatimonadota; class Gemmatimonadia; order Gemmatimonadales; family Gemmatimonadaceae; species Gemmatimonadaceae bacterium. The sequence goes on along the minus strand of DASUHB010000029.1, from coordinate 45,679 downwards.
CGACCCGACTCGATCCGGCTGAAATTCAACAGATCGTTGATCAGGCCGAGCAGCTGAAGCTGACTCCCGCGAATGCGATCCACGTCGGACCGCTGCTCGTTCGTGAGCGGGCCACGCAACCCCATCGACAGCAACGATGCGTACCCGCCGATCGCGTTGAGCGGCGTGAGCAACTCGTGCGACATCGCCGCGAGAAAATCCGTCTTGGCGCGGTTCGCCGCATCCGCCTCCACCCGCCGGCGATCCAGCTCCACCGCCTGCGCGCTGATCTGATCGACCAAGTCGGCGAGATCCCGAGCGCGTTTCTCCGCCTCGATGCGCGCGGCGTCGCGAGCAGCCAGTTGCAGCGCGTGCTCATACTCCTGCCGCTCCATCTCACGCTGGGCCGTGAGATCTTGCAGCACGATGCCGAAACCAGCGAGCGTGTCATCTTGGTCGTGGAGAGCGGTGAAGATGACCTTCGCCCAGAATTGCGACCCATCCCGACGCACCCGCCATCCCTCACACTCGTAGCGCCCAACGGACATCGCCTGCTCGAGCTCGCGTGCCGGGAGGTTGCTGGCCAGGTCCGTCGTCGTGTACAAGCGAGACATCGGCTGGCCGATCATCTCGTTCGGCGCGAACCCCGTGCAATGCTCGGCGCCGAGATTCCAACTCAGAACCGTCGCGCGAGCATCCACGGCGTAGATCGCGAGATCCGCGATGTGCTCGACGAACATGCACACCAGATCCTGTGCCCGTCGTGCATCGGATCGCCGTCGGCCGCTTTTTTTGGTGTGGCTGCCGCTGCCACGAGCGGCCTTCTTCGATGCACGATTCACGACTCGCCTGCCAGATGCCGGTTCGCCCCGCGCACGCCGCCCCCGCCGCATCACTCTCGTCCTGCCACTTGGCTTGGGGACGCCGGCCTCGACGGCCATCGAGCGAGAAATGGGCCATCGGTCACACTTTGGCTAAGCGGCCGACACCCCGCCGCCGGGGCGTTATCGCGTGCGAGCGTAAATCAGGTCGATCAGTTCGTCGTACATCGCGTTCGCTTCGCTGTTGCCGGCGCGGATCGCCTGAGTCGCACAATGCTTGAGGTGGTTGCGCATGAGTTCCTTTCCGACCGCGCGCAACGCCTCTTGCACCGACGAGATCTGCGTCATGATGTCCGCGCAGTAGCGATCCTGCTCGACCATGCGCTGCAGCCCCCGGACCTGGCCTTCGATCCGGCGCAGTCGAGTCAGGTTGCGCGCTTTCAGATCCGGTTCGACGTGTCGCGCGGTCTTGGGCATGGGGACGCCTCGAGTGAATGCGTGTGATGTGCCGCCGCGCTAGTCGAGCCGAGCGCGCCGGAGTCGGAGGCTGTTCGCCACGACGCTAACGGAACTGAATGCCATGGCGGCGCTGGCAATGACGGGACTGAGGAGGATCCCGAACGCCGGGTACAACACGCCCGCCGCGATCGGGATGCCGACGACATTGTAGGCGAATGCCCAACCGAGGTTTTCGCGCATCGTCGCCATGGTGCGCCGCGAGAGAGCGATCGCGGTGACCACGCCCTCGACGCCGCCGCGCATGAGCGTGATGTCGCTCGCCTCGGCGGCGACATCGGTTCCGGCTCCCCACCCGATGGCAATGCCCACGTCGGCGCGCGCCAGGGCCGGCGCATCGTTGACGCCATCGCCGACCATCGCCACCGCGCCGAGCGTCTCGCGCCCGAGCCGCTCGATCTCGGCCACCTTGCCTTCGGGCAGGAGGCCGGCCACGACGCGATCGATTCCGGCCGCGCGTGCGATGGCGTGTGCCGTCCGCGGGTTGTCGCCGGTGAGCATGACGACGTCGATGCCTAACGCGCGCAGCCGCGCGATGGCGCCGCGCGATGTCGGGCGCACCGGGTCGGCGACGGCGATCAGCCCGGCCAGTATGTCGTCCACGGCGACGTACACCAGGCTCTTCCCGTCGTCCGTAAGGCGCGCGGCCGCCTCGGCGAGCGGCGCCACGTCGATCCCGGCCGCGGCCATGAGCGCGGCGTTCCCGACGGCGACCTGCTTGCCCTCGACCGACCCCAGCGCGCCCTGTCCGGGAATCGAACGGAAGTCGGCCGCTTCGCCTAACGGATCGGACGCCGACGCGCGCGCGACGATCGCGCCGGCCACCGGGTGCTCGCTCGAGCGCTCCACGGCGGCGGCCCGCCTCACGATCTCGGCTGCCGGCCAGGAGCCCCCGGGTGCCGGTACGACATCGGTCACTGCAGGCCTGCCCTCGGTGATGGTGCCGGTCTTGTCCAGCACCACCGTGCGCACATCGCCCGCGCGCTGCAGCGCCGCGCCGCCCTTGATCAGGAGACCGGACTGCGCCGCGCGCCCGGTCGCCACCATCACGGCCGTCGGCACCGCGAGGCCCATCGCGCACGGACACGCAATCACCAGCACCGCGATCGCCGCGGCAAACGCGCGCACGGCGGCGGTCGCGCCGGCGCCAGCGCCATTCAGCGCGACGAACCAGACCACGAACGTCACCACCGCAATCTCGAGCACGACCGGGACGAACACCGCGCTCACCCGATCCGCCAGGGCCTGAATCGGCGCGCGCGTTGCCTGCGCGTCGCGGACCATCCGGACGATGCGCGACAGCACGCTGTCAGCGCCCAACGCCGTGGCGCGATACCGGAACGCGCCGGCCCCGTTGATCGTCGCGCCGATGACGGCGTCGCCGGGACGCTTGTCGACCGGCATCGATTCGCCGGTCAGCATCGACTCGTCGACGGCGCTTTCACCCGCCACGAGGAGTCCGTCGACTGGAATGCGCTCCCCGGGCCGCACCGCGAGGATGTCGCCGGATCGCACCTCGTGTACCGGTACGTCGTGCTCTTCGCCATCCACGACGACGCGCGCCCGTGGCGGCTGCAGCGCGGCCAGCGCGTGCAGCGCCGCCGACGTCCGCTGCGTGGCGCGCGCCTCGATGGCGTTGCCTAACAGAATCAGCGCGATGATGAACGTCACCGCCTCGTAGTACACGTCGGCCGGCACGCCGTGCGCCACGAAGAAGCCCGGGGCCAGCGTCGCCGCCAGCGAGTAGAGGAACGCCGCCCCGGTGCCGACGGCGATCAGCGTGTTCATGTCGGCGCCGCGATGCCGAAACGCACTCCATGCGCGCGTGTAAAATTCGCGCCCCGCCCACCCCATGACGGCGACCGTCAGCGCGAGGAGAACGCCGAGCAGCACAGCTTTCGGGGCGGCGAACAACCACGGCGCGGCCGCCGACACGGCCGGCGTGAGCACGGCCATCGACCAGCGCATGAAGGGATCGACCGATGCGGCGGAACCGGCCATCGCGCCCCCGCCTAACGCCATCGACAGCACCATCGAGACACACGCGGCGGCGAGCGCGAGCCCGGCGCGCCATGCCGACCGTCGCGCGCCGGCTTCGTGCGAGTGCAGGTGCACCGTGTGCGCCGATTCCTCGGCCGGCAGCTCGGCGCCGTAGCCGGTGGCACGGACCGTATCCACCAGGTCGCCGGCGGTCGCCTGATGCGGATCGAACGTGATCGTGGCGCTGCCCAACAGCAGATTCACCGCCGCCTCTTCGACGCCCGGGCGCGCCTGGAGCGCGCGCTGCACGCGGCTCGAGCACGCGGCGCACGTCATCCCGGAGACCGGAATGATGACGGTCTCGCACGCCGGGTGTGTCGCGGCGCCCATGTCAGCGCCCCGAGAACGGCCGGAAATACCAGTGGATCCAGGCCACGGCCGCGATGCCTAACGCAATGACGATCACCGATGCCGGGCTCATGCCGCCCCCGGCGCTCCGGCATCGTCGCGCGGCACGTAGCCCTCGGCGCGCACGGCGGCGCGGATGCGGTCGAGCGAGGCCGCGCCCGCGTCGTAGGCGAGCGTCGCCGAGCCGAGCTCGATCTGTTCCACGGTCACGCCCGGCACTGCGCCTAACGCGCGGCGGACCGCGGCCACGCAGTGGCCGCACGACATGCCGTCGATCAGGATGGTCACCCGTTCCATAACGCTGCTCCGAAGAAAGAGGATACCCCCACGGGGTACCTCCGAAGCATCGATACCCCGGGGGCCTATGTCAAGCCCTGGGGCCGCGTCACGCCGCGGACTTGCGCCGCGCCAGCCGGAAGGCGATGTCGCGGCCGAGCTCCGTGCCGCCCGACACGCCGCCCATCGCCAGACTCACCCACAACAACGCCATGCTCTCGAGCACCCGCGCGCGCGACAACGGACCGGCGTCGATCGGCTCGAACCCCAGCTCCGCCGCGAGCCCGTGCGCGACGCGCTTGGCCGACGCATCGTCGCCGCAATAAAACATCGTCGCCGGCCCCTCGGGAAACACCGGGTTCGCCATGATGTTGAATCCGGTCGTGTTGAACGCTTTCACGACGCGCGCGCCCGGCGCCCACGACGCCACCGCCTCCCCGGCCGAGCCGCCGTCCGGGACATCGAGGCCCGTTAGGCCTGGAGCGAATGGATTCGTGCAGTCGATCACGATCTTGCCCGTGAGCGGGCCGGCCGACTGCACCGCCTCCTGCGTCGCCTTCCACGGCGTGGCGAACACCACCACCTCGGCGTCGCGCGCCGCGTCCCGCACCGGAAGGGCGCGCGCGGCGCCGCCCGACCCTTCGATGAACTCGCCTAACTGTGCATCCGGCTCGTCGCCGGGTCGCAATCCGAATACCACCGTGTGGCGCGCGTCGTTCGCCGTCGCCCACCGGCGACCCAGCGTCCCGCCCACGTGCCCTGCCCCAATGATCGCTATGCGCATGACCCCCCGCTCTCCACTCACACTCCCGATGAAAGGCGCGCCCCGGGGCGCGCTTGACAGACCGATCCGCCGCCGCACACCTTCGCCGGCGCCATTCCCGAATGTAACCCCGTGTGCTGCAGACCCGCGAAGCGGGTCGGCCTAACGAAACAGGAGGGAGATCCACGTGACCGGTCCGTCGGCTCGCCCGCCAGACATGCCCGCGATGCGCAGTCTCCGCGCGCTCCGCGGCGCCACCACCGTCGACCGCGACAGCGCCGCGGATCTGCTCGGCGCCGCCGCCGAGCTCCTGCGCGCGCTGCTCGACCGCAACGCCCTCGGCGTCGGCGACGTCGTCAGCATCATTTTCACCACCACCCGGGACCTATCCAGCGCCGATCCGTCCCGGGCCGCCCGCGAGCTCGGCTGGGACCATGTTCCCGTGCTGTGCATGTCCGAGATTTCGGTGCCGACGGGACTCGCCCGATGCGTGCGCGTGCTCATGCACGTGGATGTCCCGCGCGAACGCGCACGGCCGCTCCCCATCTACCTGCGAAAGGCGGCTTCGCTCCGCCCGGACCTCGCGTCCCGGGCCTGACCCCGTCAACCCGTCAGGAGTTCCCGGATCGAACGCATTTTCACTTCGACGCCGGCCATGAGCGCAAATCCCGTCACGCGAAGCACGCGATCATTGCCCGCCGCGCTCGCTTGCGCACGCTGATGCACCTCGAACGCACCCATGAACGCCGAGCCGGTGCACTCGACACGTACCCCCGGCGGAACGAAAATCTCGACCCCTGCCATTACGGCCGTGATTTCGATTTCGGACACGCCCGGAGCGATGATGGCCTCGCGGAGATCGAGGACGATGCCGCCCATCACCGTGAGCACCTTCAGGTGACGCGGCACCGGCCACGGACCGCGTCGCGTGTGCCCGCTCATGATACCGATGAGCACGTCTCGGTCCGGCACGCTGAGCGGAAGCGCGTTCGGGGCAGCAGATGCAACCGCCGAAGTCGCTGCGACGGGCTCATCCGGCAGCACCGGCAGGCCGGCCACCAGCGCATCGAGCTCGGCCACGGATGGCGCCTTGTACGCGCGATCGATGCGCTGCTCGAGCTCGTCCATCGTGAGATGGTTGCTCGCGAAGTGCGTGCACAACCGCTGCACGATTTGCTCGCGCTGTATCGCTGTCGGCGCGAGTGAGATCGCGGAAGGATCGGGGCACATGAGGCGTCTCGTGGATCGGTCAGCAGCGAAAGCTACACGACCAACCCCGCGCGCAACATGATCTCGCCCGGCGCCCGGAGGACGCCGGCCGGCGCGGCGTCACACGGGCGCCGCGGACCGCGCGCCGGAAGGACGCGCGGCCGGTCCTGCTGCCTAACGCATCGAGACGATGTTGTCGCCGCCGGCGATGATCACGAAATCATCGCGGCGATTCTGCGAATAACAGTCCTCGGAGTCCTGCGAGCACACGGGGCGCTCGTGACCGTACGAGATGATGTCGATGCGGCCGGCGTCGATGCCGAAATCCGTCAGATAGCGCTTCGCCGCCGCCGCGCGCCGCTGGCCGAGCGCGAGATTGTACTCTTCCGATCCGCGATCGTCACAATTGCCCTCGATGCGAATGCGCATGTTCGGATTGGCGCGCAGGATCGGCAGCTTCGCATCCAGCACCGCCTTGTCGTCCGTGCGAATGTCGGACTTGTCGAACTCGAAGTGGATGCGCGCCTCGATCGCCGATCGTGCCTGCGCCATGCGCGCCTGCGCAGCTTGTGCGCTGTCGGCGCTGTGATCCGCCGGCGGCGTCGCCGGTGCGGGCGCCGGAGCCGGTGCAGGCGCCGGTGCAGGCGCTTGCGCGACTTGTTGCGGCGCATGGTGGCAGGCCGACAGCATCGTCGAAACGGCGAGCAGCGCCGCGGGGGCGAGGCTCTTGCGGGACATAGTACAGCGCTCCTGTGGGGTGGGGACTTGACGGCAGTTGAATGGGACCCAATCTATTTTATTGGACGAGTCACGCAACGGGACATCACACGTCCGCGAATACTTCTTTGTGCTTCCGAACGGGGGCGACGCGCGCTGGATGCGCGATGCGCGTTACCGCGACGCGAGGAAGCGCCGGTACGGGGCTCCGAACACGATGACGTGAAAATGCGCCGGATGCCGCTCTTCGGTGGCATCCACCACCCGTGCCGCTTCCAGCGTCAGCAGCGTGTGACGCAGCCACGCGAGGCAGGCGCCGGTTGGACGATGCAGATCCAACGCGATTCCCGCCGGATGCACCGAAAGCGGTGAGCTGTTCGCCGGCTGACGCCGCGTCGGACGGACGGCGCTGGTGATCTCGAGTGGCGCGCCGCATGCTTGATGATATTCGCCCGCCAGGCGCTCGACGAACGTCCGCGTGGTGGGCGTGACGTAGGGATAGCTGACGCGGTGCAGCGTGTAGTGTCCGTTGGGCCTGAGCCGCACGAGGTCTCCATCGCGAACCGCGCGCCGCACCTCGGCCGGCGTCCGGTACAGCTCGAGGTCGTGATGATTCGCGTACGCATACGCGAACTGGACAGCGTGGTGGGAGCCGCGAAGGGATTGTGCGCTGGAACGAGTGAACGCCATGCCTAGCAGCAGAACGGCAAGCCCGGCGGCACTGTGGAGACGGCGACGACGCATGAAAACGTGGTGGGAGATGCAGATACGCGGCTGACGAGCAGCCGGCGAGAGACGATTGGCATCCGTCTCGCGTTGCGCGACGAGAGGGCACAAGGTAAGCGGCGCGCCGTACGGGCGCCAGGCGGTGCGTGATGCCCAACGACGCATCGGGACAAGGAGACGACAATGCAGCCTGAGTCGGAGGGACGGGAGGACCGCGCCACTGGCGCGACACACGGACGCGAGACGCGCACGCGGCGCGATTCGCGGATCACGCAAAACGGCGCGCGTACGCGAACCGAGGAAGCGCGGTCGGTGCCCGTATCCGTCGAGCCGCGGACCGTGCTCTGGACACACGAAACGCCGGCGCCCGCTGCGTTGGGCGAGGCGCGCGCGCGTGACCGCGCCCGCGCGGCCGTCGCCGCACTCTTCGGACCGCCCGACATGCGCCGCTTCTCGGTTCGCTACTGGGATGGAACAGTCGAGCCGCAGGCCGGCGCCGCGCCGACCGCGTTCACGCTCGTCATCCGGTCGCCCGGCGCGCTCCGGCGCGCATTCCTCACGCCGTCCGAGCTGCACCTCGGCGAGGCCTACGTGCGCGGCGACATCGACATCGAAGGCAACATGGAAGCCGCCGCCGAACTGGGCGATGCGCTGCGCGCTCGCATGTCATCGCCCGCCATGCTGCTCCGCGCCGCGCGCGCGCTCGTTGCGCTGCCAAGCGACCACGCTCCCGAGCAAGCGCACGAGCGCCGACCCGGATTGTCGCACCAGGGACTGCGCCACTCGCGCCGCCGCGACCGCGCCGCCGTGCGGTCGCACTATGACGTCGGCAACGAGTTCTATTCGCTCTGGCTCGATCGCGACATGGTGTACTCGTGCGGCTATTTCGTCACGGGTGCGGAAGACATCGACGCGGCTCAGCACGCCAAGCTCGATCTGCTCTGCCGCAAGCTGCGCCTCCGCCCCGGCGAGCGGCTGCTCGACATCGGATGCGGATGGGGCGGCCTGATCCGCCATGCTGCGCGCAACTACGGCGTCCATGCGTTGGGCATCACGCTGAGCGAGCAACAAGCCAAGCTGGCGCGCGAGCGCATTCACGCCGATGGCCTCGAGGGGCGATGCCGCGTCGAGGTGCGCGACTACCGCGAACTCGGCGACGGCGTCCAGTTCGACAAGGTCGTCAGCGTCGGCATGTTCGAGCACGTCGGACGCTCGCGCCAGGCGGAGTATTTCCGTACCGCTGCGAGCCTAACGAAACCCGGCGGCCTGTTCCTCAACCACGGCATCGTGCGCGCGGAGGAAGCCACGGTACTCGGGCGCCTCAGGCGCCTGGCGTGGCGGCAGGGTGCGTTCATCCAGCGATACGTGTTTCCCGATGGCGAGCTCGTGCCGTTGGAGACGGCGGTGCGCTGCGGGGAGCGCGCCGGCCTCGAAGCGCGGGACGTCGAATCGTTGCGCGAACACTATGCGCTCACGCTGCGGCACTGGGTGCGGCGTCTCGAGCACGCGCGCGACGCGGCGGTCGCGATGGTCGGCGAGCAGTCGTACCGGGTGTGGCGCCTGTACATGTCGGCATCGGCGCACGCGTTCGCCAGCGGACGCATCGGATTGGCGCAGGTCCTGTTCGGCAAGCCGGACGCGCGCGGCCGTGTGATGCTGCCGCGCACGCGCGCCGACATCTACTCGCCCCGCACCGGCGCCCTGCACATCGTGCCCCGCGCGCCGCGCCCCGCCTGAGCGCGTGCGTCAGTTAGGCCCAGCGCGCGCCGGGCGGTGGCCGTGAGCGCTTCCAGGATGCGCGCCATCGTCATCGCGCGCCCCGGCGGCCCGGATGTGCTCGTCCTCCGCGACGTGCCCCGGCCCGCGCCCGGCTACGGCCAGGTGCTGGTCCGCGTCCACGCCACCGCGGTCAACCGCGCCGATATCCTGCAGCGCGAGGGCCACTATCCCGCGCCCGCCGATGCGCCGGCCGACATCCCCGGCCTCGAATTCGCCGGCGAGATCGCTGCGTTAGGCGACGGCGTCCGCGATTGGCGCATCGGGCAGCGCGTGTTCGGTCTCGCCGGCGGCGGCGCCTACGCCGAGTACCTGGTGACGCACGAACGGCTGCTCGTGGAGATGCCGTCCGACCTGTCCTGGGCCGATGCCGCCGCCGTGCCCGAAGCGTTCATCACCGCGCACGATGCGCTGGGTGCCGGCGCCGCGCTGCGCTCCGGCGAGCGCGTCCTCATCCACGCCGTCGGCTCCGGCGTCGGCCTCGCCGCCGTGCAACTCGCGCGCGCCATGGGGGCGAGCGTCTACGGCAGTGCCCGACGCGCATCCAAGATCGAGGCCGCGCGCGCCTTGGGCCTAACGGATGGCCGCGTGACCACCGACGACCTGGCTCCGTTGGTCGCCGCCGCCCGCGGCTGGAGCGATGGTGCGGGCGTCGATGTCGTGCTCGACCTCGTAGGCGGTCCCTACGTCCGCGCCGCCATCGAGTGCCTCGGCGTGCGCGGCCGGCTCGTGCTCATCGGCACGCTCGCCGGCCGCGAGGCCACGATTCCCGTTGGGCAGGTCCTCACGTCGCGGCTCACGATCCGCGGCACCGTTCTCCGCGCTCGCCCGCTCGAGGAGAAGATCGCCGCCACGCGCGCGTTCGCACACGAGGTGCTGCCCCTCCTGTCGAGAAGCGTCGTCCGCCCAACGGTCGACCGGGTGTTTCCCGTGCGCGATGCGTGCGAGGCGCACCGTCGGGTCGAGTCCAACGAGACGCACGGAAAAGTTGTGCTCGCCATGGCCGACTAAAGATTTCGCGAAGAAGCAGCCGCGGCCGGACCGCTGTGTCCGCTGACGGTGTATGTTGGATCTCGCACCGCCGCTTCACTCTCCAAACGATCGGGCGTGATTTCCCAGATCCCTTCGGCGACTCGGCCGCCGCTGCTCTCGCTGGTCGTTCCAGTGTACAACGGCGTCGCACGACTCCCCGCGGCGCTCGATCAATTCCGCGCGTTCCTCCGGTCGCGGCCCTATTCGTGGGAGCTCATTTTCGTCGACGATCACAGCGACGACCGCGTCGCGCAGATGCTCGATGCGTTCTCGACCGAAGCACCGTGCGTGCAGGTGCTGCACAACGACCGAAACATGGGGAAGGGATATTCCGTGAGTCGCGGCATGCGCGCGGCACGCGGCAGGTTTCGCGTGTTCACCGACGCCGACCTCGCCTATCCCACCACCGAAATCGACAAGATTCTCGACGCGCTGCAGCAGGGGGCCGATGTCGCCGTTGCCTGCCGCGTGCTGCCCGACTCGCGCTATCTCATGAGTCCGAGCTTCTTCTCGTACCTCTACACGCGCCACGTGATGAGCCGCTTGTTCAACGCGCTCGTCCGCTGGACGCTCATTCCGCGCGTCCGCGACACGCAGGCAGGCCTCAAAGGCTTCTCGGCGAAGGCGGCGGATCTGGTGTTCCCGCGATTGACGATCCCGAGATTCGGCTTCGACGTCGAAGCGCTGTTCATCGCCCGCAAGTTCGGTCTCACGATTCAGCAGGTTGCGGTTAACTTCCGCTACGATGAAGAGCCCACTACCGTGCGCTTCGTGAAGGATGCAGCCAACATGGCGCGCGACCTCGCCCGTATCCGCACGAACGAGTGGCGGAGGCGCTACGACTGATTCGTCCCGCCTGATCATCAACGCGGACGATTTCGGTTACACAAGGGGCATCACCCAAGGAATTCTCGAGGCGCATCGCGCGGGCACGGTGTCATCGACGACGCTCCTCGCGAACATGCCCGCATTCGACGACGCGGTGCGCGCCGTATGGGACGTCGCGGCGCCGTTAGGCGTGGGCGTGCACATCAATCTGGTGCAGGGCGAGCCGCTCGCGCGCGTCCGCACGCTCGTCGACGCGAAGACTGGTCGCTTTCACCGCCTGCCGGCCCTCGTGGCCCGCGCGTTCGCCGGCGCCATCGATCCCGACGAAGTCGGCGCCGAGTGCGACGCGCAGATCGCCGCCGTGCGCCGCGCCGGAGTAGAACCCACGCATGTGGACAGCCATATGCACACACATGCGATCCCCGCGCTCTGGCATCCGATTGCCGCCGCCGCGGTCCGCGCCGGGATTCACGCCATGCGATGGCCGGTCGAATCGTTCCGAAACACACCGCTCGAGCCGATGCGCGTCCCGGTGAATGTGCTCATCGCGCTCAGTTGGGCGAGCATTCGCCGCACCGCATCACCGCTTCGCTACCCGGATCATTTCATCGGCATCTCACTGCAGGGCGGACGCGATGTCCAGCGAAATCTCCTGCGCGCGCTCGACAATCTCGCGCCGGGCACGACCGAGCTCATGGTGCACCCAGGTCACAGCGACGCGGAGCTCGCGTCGTTGGATGGCTACACCTGGCAGCGGGACGCGGAGCTCGCCGCGCTCACATCCCCGGCGGTGCGCGAGCGCCTGAGCCGCGGCGACATCGATCTCATCAACTTCGGCGCGCTGACATGACCGTGTCGAGCGGCCTCGTCCGCCATTGACGAAGCGCTGCTCGCCGGGCCAGTCTTGGCTCATGATGCGCGAACACCATCTTCCTGTCGGCCGGACCGCTCGATTCTTCACCCTGGGCGATCCGCAGCGCGCGCCGAGCGAAGTCTGGTTCGTGTTGCACGGCTACGGGCAGTTGGCGTCCCGTTTCATTCGGCATTTCGAGGTAGTGAACGACGGGCGGCGTTTGATTGTCGCGCCGGAGGCGCTGTCCCGCTTTTATCTCGACACGGTGACGGGCAGCCATACCCATTCGCAGGTGGGCGCCTCGTGGATGACGCGCGAGGATCGCTTGAGCGAGATCGATGACTACATCGAGTACTTGGACGCGCTGGCCGATCAGATTCGGCGCGATGTCGGCGGCCGGCTTCCGCGTGTGGTGACGCTTGGCTTCTCGCAGGGCGTGGCGACGGCGTGTCGCTGGGCAACGCAGGGCCAGATCGTCACCGACCGGCTGATCATCTGGGGTGGCCTCATCCCGCATGATCTCGACTTGGCGACGCTTGCCGCGCCCGGTGGTGCCCGGACCGCGGACATCGTCATTGTGGTCGGCGCGGAGGACGGGCTCGTCACGTCGGCTGCGGTGGCGGAGCAGAGCGAGCGCATGGCGCGTGAATCGATTGTGGCGCGCACGATCACGTTCAAGGGCGGCCACCGCCTTGATGATGAGACGTTGATTTCGCTCGCTGCCAGCCCGGCGGGAGTGCCGTAAGGGCCTACGGCGCGCGCTGCCTAACCGCAACAATCGGATCGACGCTGTCGGCGGCTGCGATGAGCGAATCGCACACGTGGCCGCCGGTGCCGAGCATGTGCCCCTCCAGTGCCTGAGCAACACGGCGAAACGCCAAGCTATCGATACGGCGAACGTATGCCGTGTCTAGCGCGGACCTGATGCGTATCGACGTTTCGGCATCGCCTAGTACACGAGAAATCCGCACTCCCTCGCACATGATTTCTTGTTCGACTACGACAGGATCGCGAGAAGTGAGTTGCTGACGCACCAAGTTCACGAATCTGTCGGTTGCATGCGGGTAGCGGGTCACGCTTTGCGGCACCGAATGCACGCTGTTTCGTGGCGGGCGCCTGCAGGCGCTCGCCACGATGCACAGCGCCGCTGTGCCAATAATCGATCGAATTAATGGCCTTCCCACGCTTTACTGCTGTCGCTCGAACGTCACTGGCAGTGCTGCTTGTACAAAACCCACACCAAAAATCCACTGTAAGGTATCGAAGCGACCAGACAGCTTTGTGTGGTCCTCGTTCCACCCGAGCCGATACGATGAGCCGGGGTTGCCGCCAAGGATAACGGAGTCTGTTCCGATCGTGCTGACCGTGTAGAGCGAGTTATTTACAGCGGCACTGATACGTCCGAACTGCCTTGTGAATGAGAGTCTAAGAGTACCAGCAGGGAGCGGCACGGCACCGGGGTGAGCGACCGTGCCGCTCAAGTGCTGATCGTCACCGAGAAAGCCTTCTTGATACGAAGCGATGTACGTAAAGGTGAACGGATCTTCCTGCGGAACAGGATTGAAGACCGACACTGCTGACTCCGCGCGACGATTTGAGCGGTGTGCGACGATGGATCCACCTCCTGGGCCGACACCACGAGCTGTCGCAGAGAGTGCGCCGATCGGCGTGACCGATACGACCGTTGGTGTGGTGCTCGTCCAAGACACTGACCGCCCGCCTAACGTATCCCCGAATGCATTCAAGGCGCCGGCAGTAAGGGTCGTTGCCGCTCCGACCGAGAGGGTGACCGACGTCGGCCGGATTACGAGGCTCGCCACGCTGCAGGCGCGATACACGTTCTCGAGCCCGGCCCGTATCGCGGCCCGCGATTGAGGCTGAAGAAGGTAGCTTTCGAGCACTTGGTGCAGCAGGATGCCCGTTGGCTTGAAGAGCGTCGCAATAGATGGATGATCGAGCAACTCTTCTGAAAGGTCGGTGTCGATGGGTTCCCATTCGTTGTCTATCAGTGGAACAACATCGCCGCGTACGACAATCGGAGCAATGTAGTGCTCGGATAACTCCCAACGATGGCTCGTTGGTGAGGCGAGTGATACCAGTCCAATGCAGGTCGAATCGCTCGTTGGATCGAATTCGTGAGTGACCGAGTGTAGGCGATGAATTGCTTGATTGGCCATCAGGTTGCCCTGCGAATGTGGCACGAGGATCACATGGGTGCCGGCTACACGTAACTCCTGAATCCGAGATGCGAGAGCAACAGCGTCGACTTCGGCGCCATCGGTATTCGCAACGATCGTCCACATTTGGCGAATGCATTCCAGGAGATCGTGATCCGAGAAGCGCCGAAATGTCTGATCGGACGTGCATTTCTCCATGAACGACGCGAGCGAATTGACGCCCACATAACCGAACGCGAGACGCGCTGCAAATAGCGACACGCAGTGCGCGCGTTGTTGCTCCGGCGATGGGCGCTGTTCACTGTAGGTGCGGTTGTAGAACAGCTTGACGTCGAAATCGTCGTTGCCGCGAAACAAGGAAATTTCGGAAACGATGTTCCGAAGCTCGAACTGAGTAGCAATTGCGCCTTGTGGTCCGAGCTGTGGTGTCGCGATTCCGTTCACGTACACAAAGGCCGTCTGCTCGGTGCTGTCCGTCGCGTCTAACGCATCCAAGCCACGAACGGATGATCGCGGAACTGCCACGCGCGCAGACGTCAAGTTCGGCGTCGTTTCGCCCGTGCTGAAGAGATGCCCCGCCAACGCCCCATCCACTCTCCGTAAGGCAGCCGAGTCGCGGATCGGATCGAAGGCGAGAAACTCCACGTCGCGTACATCCCGCAATGACTCCTCGGCTCCGCGCCCCGAAGACCCCACGTACGCCGACGCCATATCGAGATACGCCTGGTACGCCCCGACCGGATCCGCCGAGGTCAACACCGCCCGCGCCAGCGCATACAACGGGAGAGCAGCACTGCCCAACACGACGTGCCGATCCGCTGTCACCGTTAGCACGTGCTCCGTGTCGGTCACCACCACACCCGTCTGCGTTGCCGGCATCCCGTCCAACCGCACCAGCACGTTCTCGTAACCCGCCGCCGCGGCGAACGCATATGGCACCCGCGTCCCGTACGTCCACAACGAATCCGACGCACCCGGATCGCCGCGCACTCCCGGCCCGACGAGCACCGTGAACCGGCGCGGCGGCCGCTGGATCCAGAATCGAATCGGCAGCGCCGCGTCCGGACTGACCATCCTTCCGTTAGGCGACCAGACGGAATCACTCCCGTCGCGCGTGCCGCGAACGCGCAGGTCCAGATGGCCGAGCTCCGAGCCGTCGACGATCACCCGCAGCCGGAGGCTCGCGCCGCTCTCGCCCATTGCACGCGGCACGCGCCACACCGCCTCATAGGTCGCTCGCCCCGCCTCCGCGACCTGCGCGTCACCCACCACCCGCAGGCCGGCCGCCGTATCGATTCGCGCGATGGCCGCTCCGACACACGCCGTATCCGCCCGCACGCACACCTCCAACACCACCTGGCGCGACACGTCCGATGCCCCCCTCGGCATGCCGCCGGTGCCGAGCGGTGGAAGAAAGACCACCTGCTCGGCAGCGGGCGCTGGCGACGTGATGTCTGAACGTGGTTTTCGCGACGGACCGGCTATCGGATCCGAGCACGCGCCCGCGACCGCGATGATCGCGACGATGGACAGGCACCGATGAATGGTGTGCATGACGGCCACCTCGATGAAGCGTGGGGAACAAACGAGCGTACGGTG
Organism: Gemmatimonadaceae bacterium; assembly: GCA_036273715.1. NCBI lineage: Bacteria > Pseudomonadati > Gemmatimonadota > Gemmatimonadia > Gemmatimonadales > Gemmatimonadaceae > Gemmatimonadaceae bacterium. The sequence goes on along the minus strand of DASUHB010000029.1, from coordinate 30,019 downwards.
CTCGTGGCGGTCGATCGACCGCGCGCGAACATCGTACGCTCACCCCACCCTCGTGCCGTCATCGGAGAACCGGCACGCGGTACCAATCGTTGCCGGTCAGCTCCCCGCGTTGATCACGATGTACTTCACGTCGTCCGCCGACATCGCCTTGAGCCATGCGATGAGCGCGGGCATCGCGCTCGCCGGCTGCACCCCGGTGTCCCCCACGAGCGAGCGCGACACGTGCAGCGTGTCACCATCCTGTTCGTATTTCGCCGTGTACGTGCCGAACGCGCTCGACTCGGTCAGCGACTTGGGCAGCTGCGCCTTCCACCCTCGGGGCAGCGTCACCTCGAAGTCCTCGAGCTCCTCGTGCGGCCCCCACACCTTCTCGATGTCGATCGGATTCACGCGCGGACCGCGCTGCTCGAGTGACGCGACGACGTTAGGCACGGCAAAGTCGCGAATCGGCAGCGTCAGAATCTTCGTCGCGCCGGCGTCGCTCACCATCTTGCCGTTGGAGAGCCGCACCGAAATGCGCGGTTTCGCGCTCAGGTCGCGGCCGTCGAACACCTGCAGGCTGTCGCCCGTGGCGCCCTGGATGATCGCGTTGGCAATCGCCAGCGTCGCGCGCGCACGCTGCGTCGAATCCATTTGCGTCGACCGCGACATCGAGCTCCGCAGACCGTACTGCTGCAGCCCGGTCGCCGTCCGCATCCATTTGCCGGCGAACAGCCCGTCCGGCGACAGCGACCCGTCGATGTCGACGCGCGACAGGTTGCGCGCCGCCGAGTCCATCGGGAACGTGATTTCTTCGCTCGTGCCATCGGGATGCACCACCAGCCCGAATTCGCCCGGCTCGCCCGGCGGCAGCGCACCATACGGCGCGAGGTCCGCCGTCAGATCGACGTACGTGTACCGCCCATCGGCGCGCTTGACCGCCGCGATCATGTGGTCGAACTGGTGCGCGCTCGGCAACGACGGATCCACGCCGCCGTCGGCGCTCAGCAGCACCGGGTACGCGGTCACGCCTAACCGGCGCATCGCGGCGATGAAGAACGTCGCCTTGTCCTTGCAGTCGCCGTATTTGTTCTCGAACATCGACTCCGGCTGGTGCGGCTGGTACCCGCCGATGCCTAACGACAGGGACACGTAGCGGAAGTCCTGGGCCACCCAGCGGTGCACCGCGCGGATCGAGTCGTCGAGCGTCTTCGCGTTCTTCACTACCTCGGCGATCTTGGCGTCGATGGCCGGGGTGGTCGTGTAGCGGTCGCGCGCCAGACCCGCGTACCAGTGCGCCACGTCGCTCCACGTGCGCGGCGCCGCGATCGTCAGCGATTCGCCGTACGACGAGTCCGGCGCCAGCGGCTCCGGCTCCGGCTTCGGTACGTCCTGCGCCGCCCACGTGATCACGCGGCGCCCGTTGGACACATGCTCCGCGCGCTTGAACGGAATGTGGTGCTCTTCGATGCGCGGCGTGTAATTCGCCGGCACGTCCACCATGTACCGCGACCGGCGCGTGAACACCCCGGTCTGCACGCTCCACGATGTCAAAAAATCGCTCGGAATCAGCGGGCTCGCCGTCTCCGTGGTCACGCTGTAGTCGATCAGCGTGCCCGGCGCGACCCCGCCTAACGTGACCCGGTGCAGCTTGAGATCGGAATACACGGGCGCATCGAGCGAGACCGGCGCCAGCGACTCCTGCTCGTGCGTCGGCTTCTCGCTCACCACCTCGCCGTTCGGCTTCAGCACGCGAATCCAGTTCACGGTCAGCTTCTCGCGGCCAGCCGAGTAGCTGAACGTATGCTCGCCCCATCGCTCGGCGGCCTCCTGCGTGAGGATCTGCACCACCTGCCGATACGTCGTCGTCAGGCGCCCGTCCGGCTCGATCTTCACCACGCCGTCATCGAGCAGGAGCACGTACGGCTCATCGGTGTGCGAGCCGGCCGGCACCGCCAGCGAATAAATGGTATCGCTCTTCACCGACGGATCGCCCGCCGGGGTGATGTGCGGCGCCTGCGCGCCGGCGGACAGAGCGACGAACGACACCGCGACCACGGCAGCCAGCACACGCATAGAAAGAGACCAGCGCTCGGTGTGGGAAGGGAAGACGAAAACCATTCTCGATTGACGGCGGGCGGCAGCGCGGCGTCACACCGCCCCGGCCGTCCGCTACCGGCTTGCGCCTAACTGGGGATAGAGGGACACTTGCACCACGTTCCGCTCATCGAGATACCGTCGTGCCGCATCGCGAACCGACGCCGCGGTCAGGCCGCGGACCTCGCTGTCGAAGGCGTGAATGTCGTCGAGATTCCACTTGTTATACAGATAGCTGTGCAGAAGCGTTAGCCAGAAATGGTTCTGCGTCAGGCCGGTCTCGCGTTCCCGCATCTCCGTGGCGCGGACTTTTTCGAGGTCCGCCGCCGTTGGACCGTACGCCTTGATCGAATCGAGCTCGGCGTGCGTCGCGCGCACGAGTTCGTCCACCCGATCCGGTGCCGAGCCGAACGTGATCGACACCTCATACCGCGGCCTCGGCACCAGCATCGGCGTCACGCTCACGTTCACGCCATACGTGCCGCCCAGCTTCTCGCGCAGGCGCTGCCGCAGCCGGATCTGCAGAACGTCTTCGAGCGCCTGCATCTCGTACACGGCGTGCCTCGAAAACGCCAGCGGTCCGCTGTAGATGATGTCCGTGTTGCTCTTCGGCTCCGCGCCGCGGTGCACCGCTCGATGAATCACGCCGCGCGCGAAATCGATCCCCACATCGCGCCAGGACTGATGCGCGCCCGATGCCGGCAACCCGCCAATGTACTTCTCGACGAGCGGCTTGAGCGCCGTCGTGTCGATGTTCCCCACGAACATGAACGTGAAGTCGCTCGCATTCTTGAATCTGGCACGATAGAACGCGAGCGACTCATCAAGATTCATTTTTGCGGTCGTCGCGCTCGTGAATGGCGCAAGCCGCCGATTGTGTCCGTAGAGCGTGGCTTCGATCGTGTCGCCGAATGCCGCCGACGGGCTCGCACTTCTGTTCGCCAGCAGCTCCTTCAGGCGCGTTTGCAACGCGGTGAACGCCTCCGTATCGGCGCGCGGATCCGTGAAGTACAGGTAGACCAGCTGCAGCATCGTCTCGGCGTCGCGCGGCGACCCGCTTCCCGTCATCCCTTCCTCGTACGAGCTGATATACGGTTCAACCGAGACCGTCTTTCCGGCGAGCGCTTTGTCCAGCTCGGTCGCGGTGAATGCCCCGACGCCGCTCGCATCGATCACATCGGTCGCAGTTTGCGCGGGCACGAGCATCGAGTCGTTGGCCAGAGAGACGCCGCCGGGGCCGAACGCGCGGAACAACAGCTCGTCGTCCTTGAAGGTCGTCGGCTTGAGAAGCACGTGCGCCCCGTTCGAGAGCGTCCACTCGATCACACCCACCGACGGGATCGCCTGCGCCGAAACCACCGTGCCCGGCGTCGGCGCATGCGCCACCAGGGGCTGGTTCGCCACCGAATCGACGTACGCGGCGACCGACGTGCGACCGACGCTGTCGACGATGGCGGTCAATTCCTTCGCGTTAGGCATTTCGGCGCTGTCGCGGCTCGGCCCGCTGGCGGTGATCACCCGGCTCGTGCCCGACAGATACGCGCTCGCCAGCCGGTTCACCTCGTCCAGCGTGATGCCCGGCAGCAGCGCGCGCGTCAGATCCCAGTCCTGGGCGATGCTCGGAATCGCCGTCTGCTCGAGGTAGTTGTCGATGTAGTCGGCGACGAACACGTCCGACGGCGTCTTGTCCCGCTCGTCGTACGCCTGCTCCGTCTCGCGGAGGTAGTTCTCCTTCTCGCGCGCCAGCTCCGTGGGCGTGAACCCGTGCTGCTCCACCCGCGCCGCTTCCGTTAGGACGGCACGCAGGCCGCGCGCGATGCCGCCGTCCTTCACCACCGCCGTCAACGCGTACACCTCCTTCGACCGGATGAGCCGGCCCTGCTCGGACTCCGCGCCGATGAACGGCGCGTTCGGCCGCTGCGAGATCTCCGACAGCCGCTCGTCGAGCATGTCGTTGTACAGCCCCCGCACGAGCGCCTCGCGATAATCGCCCACCGTGCTGTCCCGGTGCACGGGCTGCAGGTAGTACAGCGCCACGCTCGATGACGTCTCTTCGGGGTCGGTGACCACCGAAACCAGCGTGCTGTCGTGATCGGGGACCGGGTATACCGGCCGATCGAGGCGCGTCGTCGGGGCCGGCACCTGGCCCAGGTCGGACTTCACCCAGCGCTCGACCTGCGCCTTGTCGAAATCCCCCACGATCACCACCGCCATGAGATCGGGGCGATACCACTCGTGATAGAACTCGAGCAGCTCCGAGCGCGGTGCCGTCGCGATGATGTTCGGATCGCCGATCGGTATCCGGCGCGCGTACCGCGAGTTCGCGAACAGCACCGGGAACTGCTTGTCGCGAATCCGCTGGGCGGCGCCTCTGCCTAACCGCCACTCTTCGGTCACGACTTTCCGTTCGCGCGCCAGGCCCGTCGAGTCGAACGTCACGCCGTCTGCCCAGTCCTCCAGAATCTCGACCCCGCGCTCCAGCAGTTTCGCACTGTCGGTCGGCACCGTGAGCTGATACACGGTTTCGTCGAAGCTCGTCCCGGCGTTGAGGTCCGCGCCGTAGCGAACGCCCGTCGACTCCAGATAGTTGACCAGCGCCTGTCGCGCAAAATGCCGCGTGCCGGCGAACGCCATGTGCTCGATCAGGTGCGCCAGTCCGCGTTGGGCACTGTCCTCCAGAATCGATCCGGCGTTCACCACCAGCCGCAGCTCCGCGCGGTGCTCGGGCCTGTGATTCTCGCGAATGTAATATCGCAGCCCGTTAGGCAAAACGCCGATCGTCACGCTCGGATCCGTCGGGATCGGCGCCGAGAGCGGCGGCGCCTGGACCGCCGAGTCCTGCGCGGCCGCGCGTGCCGCATCGCCGGTTCCAACGAGCACTGCCAGAGCGAGCCAGACTGCCGCCGTACGAATCCGAGACACCATGCCGATCTCCGCCGTTGAATGCGCACTGCTCATGCAGCGCGCATCGCGAAACCTAGCGGCCGGCGCACGACCCAAGGAGCGCGTCTCGTGACCCGTCATCATCTGAGCGCGCGGTCACCTTCGCGTCACGTGCAACCGCCGTTGCGAGACGCGAAGCAACCAAACGCACAGTTCGACCATCCAACTCCATGAACGTCGTGCAGTCGCCCAAACGCCGTTCCATTCTCGGCACGTGCTGTCCCAGGATCGGACAACTGCCGGACGAAAACGGCGGGCGACGGCGACGCAACGTTTTGACGCACAACGAGTTCCGCGACGGATAGCATTGGCCCGGTACTTTCTTATGGAGAACCACAGTTGGGCACATCCGTCTCCTCCGACCACGAGCACCGCATGGAAGCGCTAGTTCTCGACTCCGCTGCCCGCGTACCCCGGGTGACGCCGACGCTCGAGCGTGGAGCACCGGACGTCGAACGGGATCTCGTGGCCCGCGAGCTCATACGGCAGTACCAGGTCGTTCGCCCGCTCGGTCGCGGAGGAATGGGCGCCGTGTATCTCGCCCGTGATGTCAGTCTGCACCGGCACGTCGCGCTCAAGGTGCTTCGCAACGACCTCAAGACCCGCGAAGATGCGCGCGAGCGGTTCCGCGCCGAGGCGCGCCTGTCCGCGCAGCTCGAGCACCCCGGTATCGTGCCGCTGTACGCGTTCGGTGAGACGTCGCGCGTCATGTACATGGCCATGCGCTACGTGCCCGGTGAGTCGTTAGGCGACCGCATACGCGCCCTGGGCCGCATCTCCCCGGAAGAAACGCGACTCGTGCTCCTGCAGCTCGCGCGCGCGCTCGACTACGCGCACAGCCAAGGCGTGGTGCACCGCGATCTCAAGCCGGAGAACGTGCTCGTCGATCGCGAAACGGGACGCGCGCTGCTCGCCGATTTCAGCGTCGCGCGTCGGCGCTCGTGGGATCCGCGCCCGTCCGAGCTCCGGTGCGCGTTCGGCACGCCGCACTTCATGTCACCCGAGCAGGCAGTCGGCGAAGCCGACCTCGATGGACGCAGCGATCTCTACGGGCTTGGAGTCCTCGGCTACCTGATGCTGGCCGGCCGCCTGCCGTTCACCGGTGAATCGTTCGCCGAGATCACGGCCAAGCACCTCTTTTCGCCGGTGCCGCCGTTGGCAGGCCTCGCCCCGCACGCGCCTCGCGATCTCGTGCGCGCCATCGAGTGCTGCCTCGAAAAGGAATTGGACAAGCGGTGGCAGACGGGTCGCCAACTCGCCGCGGCGCTGGAGCGGGGTCGGACGCCGCTCGGCATGATGCGCATGATCCGCCGCTTCTTCGGCGCCCAGCGGAGCGCGTGAATTCCGTTAGGCGCCGGCCGGCCGTGCGGCGCGCGACAACCGGTCCCTGACGCCGGCCCACGCCGCGCCCTCCGGTGGCGCTTCCACGAGGATCACATCGCACCCCGCCGCATCGAGCGTGTGCAACGCGTGATACAGCGCCCGCGCGTACGCCGCCGGATCGTTAGGCATTTGCACCGTCTGGGCCGCGCTGCCGTCCAACGGCGCCAACAGCAGCGCCCCGACGGTCGAGCCGCGCGCTGCGTAGGCCGCCGCCAAGGCCGCCGCCCGCGACCCGACCGAGAACACTTCCAGCCGGGCGCGCGGAGCGTAGTGCCGGTCCAGCATCCCGGGTGCCCGGCGCGCTTGCGTGCTGTCGTCCCGCCCGCCCAACGTCGCGATGTCTAACGCACCGATCGCGGCGGCCAGCTCCGGCGACGGAATGGTCCCCGGTCGCAGAATCACCGGCCGGTCACCGGAAACATCGACCACCGTCGACTCGATGCCCACCGTCGTCGGGCCGCCATCCACGATCAGATCGACCCGATCGCCCAACGCCCGGTCCACGTGTTCCGCCCGCGTCGGTGACAATTCGCTGAACCGATTCGCGCTCGGCGCGGCGATCGGCACCGTGGCCGCTTCGAGAATGGCGCGCGCCACCGGATGCGAAGGAACGCGCAGCCCCACCGTATCCAGTCCGGCAGTGACGATGTCGGGAATCATTCGCCGCTTGGGCACCACGAGCGTCAGCGGCCCCGGCCAGAATGCTCTCGCCAGACGCTCCGCCGCATCCGGCCACTCGCGTGCAACCGCGCGAGCAACTCCAGCGTTTAGTACATGAACGATCAATGGATCGTACGTCGGACGTCCCTTGGCGGCGAAAATTCGCGCAACCGCGTTCGCGTCCAACGCGTTCGCGCCGAGGCCGTAAACGGTCTCTGTCGGGAAGGCGACGAGCCCGCCGCGCCGCAACAACTCTCCGGCGCGTCGCACGATGTCGGCGTCCGGCCGGTCAGGGTCAACCGTGAGGTAGCGCACTTGTTCATCCGTCACGCGGTAGTAATGTAAGACAGGTCGCGTCCCTCCTGTCGCATGACGCCCGTCCCGGTAGTTCGTCTCCCCTCCAGATGGGCTCCAGAGCCTCGAGCCTTCGGCGCGCGGCAACTCCACGTTTCTTCGTGGGTATTCGCAAGTACAATGATTCCGCCGCTCCACCGCAATCGCGCACGCTGCTTGGTCGCACTCGGCGCGTTGATCCTCGCCGCTGAGGGCTGTGAGCGCATCGCCGTTGGTCCGCAGATCGCCGGACAACTGCACATGGGTCGCGCGTACGCAGAGCGGTTGGTCCAACATCCGCCTTCTGTGATGAACACCGATGCCGATTCTGAGCGCGTTCTGGCGCTGGGATACCTCGAGCGCCAGCGACTCGGTCTCGGCGGCCCGTTTCGGTTGATCGATTACGCGCTGGGCGACCCACGACTGTCCATTGCCACCCGGGATTCGGTTGCCTGGGCGCTTCTCGCCCGCACGGTCGACGGCAATGCCGACCAAGTGAATCCGATCGCGCTCGATTCCCTCACCGATAGCGTCTCGCTCGTTGCCGCGCCCGACGGCAACACGCAGTTCGCACTCATTGATCGTACCGTGCGCGACGCGCACGACCCGCGAGCAGGAGAATTGGCGGTGCGCCTGGCATACACGCTGGCCGCCGCCGAGCATCGGTTGCGTCCCGATGCGCCGCACATCGCGGCGCAGGCCGCGGCGCTCGTCCGCGATCGCGAGTTGGCCAAGCGCGACGTGAGCGACTTGCTGCGCGCCGCGTGGCGAGATGACGCCGACCCCCTGCGTCTCTTGCAAACGTGGCGACGTGAGCGCCGTTTCCGCGTCGAGCAGCCGCTCATGGAGCGGTTGCCTCCCGACGTTGCTCTCGAAGCCATGCAGCTCACGCCGGAGTTGCAAAGCGAGTTGCGCGACGCATCGGGCGACTCGACCAAACCGACCAAGGCGGATTCCGGGCTCTCGCTGTTAGGCACCGCCGCCGGTTCGCTGGAGCGGTTGGCGCTCGGCACCGCGCGTCCGCCGGAGACTCCGGTGGTCGTCGCCATGTGGACGCACCGCGACGACCTGCTGCATGTGACCGACGATGACGGCGGTGAGCGCGGCGCGCGCATGCGCTTTCTGTACCGGTCGCGCGGCGAGGAAGGCTTTGCGGCGGAGCGGGCCCTGGTGTCGGAGCGTGCCCCCGGCATCGCGGTCGCTCGGACGACGCTTGCCGCGGCCGTGGCGCTCCGCGCGTACGCCCAAGAGACCCCCTGGTACCCTGGCGACCCCTCGCCGACCGACGCGCAGCTCGAGGACCGGTACGGCCTCACCGCCATCACCTTCGACAGCAGCGTGCCGAGCGCGTGGCGCCCCTACTATCTCACGATGCTCGGCTCGGCCCTGGCCGACCTGGATCGCGTGCTACCGTCGCTCGACCTGACGGGACTCCGCATCCACTTTGGAGAGAACCCGCTGCGCGGCGTCGCGCTCGCGCTGCATGATCCGGTGCATCGAATCATCTATCTGCCATCGGCGACGAGCGCCGGCACCATTGCGCATGAAATCGCGCACGACCTTGACTGGCAGGCTGCCGAACGCCGCTATGCGGTGCGCGGCGACTATGCCACCGACCGTGCGGTCCGCGATGCGCACGGCGGCCAGCTCGCCGCATCGTTGCGCGGGTTGACCACCGCATCCTTGAGCGCTGTCGATCCCGACGATCGTGACGTGCTGAGCATGCGCCCAACGGAAGTGTTCGCGCGCAGCGTCGATTGGTTCGTCGCGGTATCGCTCGCGCGCGAGGGACGCATGAACGGGTATCTTTCGTCGGTGCAGGATGACCTGTTCACCGGATACGTCACCGTCACGCCGCCCGACGTCACCGGCGAAGCAGGTTCGGCGCTCGTGAGCGTGCTCGACGACGTCGCTCCGCCATCGCGCGCCACGCGTGACTGGTATCTCACGCGCTACGGCCCCGGCCGCGTGCTCACGCCGTACGATCTCGTGCGCCGGGTGCTCGAGGCGCCGTTGGACACGACGGGTATCGGCGCTGCGGCATCGCTCGCTGACCTCGTGGCGCCGGTGAGCGCCGTGCGCGACTCCGTCATGTCCATCGTCGATGGCGGTTCCTGCGGCAACGCGACCGGCGATCGCGGGCAGCGCCTCGCGGCGGCGCGGCGCCGCCTGGTCGAGCTCGCTGCGCGGGCTCGCGCGTCCGGCATCATGCGCGAGCGCGGCACGGCATTGGCCGCCGAAAATGCCTGGCGTTGGGCAATGGTCGCGCCGTACGGAGTCGCGCGCGCCGAAGTTGCCACCGGCATGTTAGGCGGCTCGATCGAGAGCGCGCTTGCGGACCGCGGCTCGCAGATCGATCTTCTCATGCGCGACAGCGCGCCCGCTCCGGGCTCGCTGGGCTGCGCAACCGATTCGTCGGCCGACGCGCGCTGAAGCGTCGCCACGCGCCGCTCGTTCCACCCGCACCTCCATGACATCCTCGGAATCGGGTTCCACGAAGGGCCCCGTGCGCGCCCCCATCGTCGCCCAACAGGTCGACATCGAGACGCCCGAGCAGGTGGTCCTGTCGTATACGCTCGCCGGTGTCGGCGCGCGCGCGGCAGCGGCGATCATCGACTTTCTTGCGATCTCCGCGCTCATCATCTCGTTTTTCCTCTCGATGTCGTTGCTCGCCAAGCTCAGGCCAACAGGACCGCACCCGACGCCCGAGGAATCGAGCACGTGGGTGCTGGCCATCGCCTTCCTGATCATGTTCAGCCTGGAGTGGGGCTACTACGTCCTGTTCGAAGCGCTCTGGGACGGACAGACGCCGGGCAAGCGGCTGCTGCACATCCGCGTCGTGCAGGACGGTGGCTACTCGGTGTCGTTCGGTGCATCGGCCGTGCGCAACATTGCCCGCATCATCGACGGACAGCCCGGGTTTCTCTACGGAGTTGGCGTCATCGCGGCCGTCTTCAACCGGTCGGGCAAGCGGTTAGGCGACATGATGGCCGGCACGTTCGTCGTGCAGGAGCGCATCGAGCGGGCGCCCGTCGTGCCGGACGTAACCGTCGAGTCGAGCACGAGTGTGCCGGTGATGGCGGCGCTCAGCGCCGGCGAATACGATGTGCTCGAGCGATTTCTGTCGCGCTCCGCGTCGCTCGCGCCGGAGCGCCTGCACGTTCTGGCGGAGAACTTGGCGCTCTCACTCGCGCCCCACCTGCCGCACGAAACCGCGCCGGTGCTCGATCGGCTGCGGAGGCTATATGCCAGCGAGCGCGATGCGCGCGCGCGGGGACTCGCTCCGCGAGGAGCGAAGGGCGCCGCACGCGAACGGCACGCGCTCGTCGCGCGCTCGTCCGTCCGCTGGAGCGGTTTCGCGACGAGGCTGCGCGATGCCCAACGACGCGGCCTCCGGCACATGTCGGAAGCGGAGGTCAGCGATTTCGTTGCCCAGTACCGGGAGATCGCCACCGACCTCGCGCGTCTCACGACTGCCTCGAAGGGCGCACCATCCGATGCGGTGTTCTATCTCAGCCGCTTGGTGGCCGGTGGACACAATCTGTTGTATCGGCAGCGTGCGATCACCGCGCGTGCCGCGGTGCGGTTCGTCACGGTCAACGTTCCGTGTGAGGTGCGCCGCTCCTGGGGATACATCGCCATCGCGGCGCTGGCACTGTTCGGTCCCATGGCGATCACGTATCAGGCAGTCGTCAACGATCCGCTCCTGTCCGAATCGCTGCTGCCGCCCGGCATGATCGATCGCGCGAACGAGGGCGTCGCGCGCGCGAAAAAAGGCGACCGAACGTACGTCGAGATCAAGTCCTTCATGCGCCCGCTGGAGGCTTCGCAGATCATCTCGAACAACATTCAAGTCACGTACACCGTCTTCATCTTCGGCATCACGTTCGGACTCGGCACGCTTCTCATGCTCGTCACGAACGGCGTATCGATCGGCGCTGCACTCGGTCTGTACCAATCCAAGGGCATTCTCGTCCAAATCGGCGAGTTCGTTCTGTCCCACAGCGTGTTCGAGCTCAGTGCGATCTGCATTGCTGGTGCCGGCGGACTGCTCATCGCCCGTGCCCTCCTCGTGCCGGGGAGAAACACGCGCGGCGAAGCGTTAGTCATCTACGGAAGACGCGCCATTCGCCTGATCACGGTATCGACGATGCTGCTCCTCGTCGCTGGAACGATCGAGGGGCTGATCTCGCCGCGCACCGACATTTCGCTCACGGTCAAGATCGCTATCGCGTCGGCCTGCGCCGTTGTCCTGCTCCTCTACTGCTTGATCGGAGGACGCGGTATGGATCCCGCCGACGAGGAGCAGTTCGCCTACAGCGACGCGCGCGCCTTGAGCTCGAGGTAGCGATTGATCACGGCCGCCGTCATCGCGCGCGGCGACACGTCCAACACCGACACACCCGCGTGGCGCATCCGCGCGAGCGCGGTCTCGCGAGCCGTCACGAGCTCCTCGGCTGCCGCTGCCTCGAACAGGCCGGATGTCGAGGCGCCCCGCTCCGGTCGTGCGGCGGCGATCAGCCGGTCGTTGCGCAGCGCCACGACGACCAACAGATGACGCGACGCGCTCCGCGAGGTGAGCGCGATCAACGCCTGCGATGACCGCGGGTCGATGACGTCCGTGAACAGCACCACGAGCGATCGTTTGCGCTGTCGCTCGCCTAACACACGAAACGCCGCGGCGTAGTCCGGCTCGGCCATGCTCGCCGCGGTCGGCATGATCGCCTGGTGCACGCGTTCGAGCGCCGCGGTGCCGCGTGTCGCGGGCGCCCATGCGCGGATTTCGTCGTCGAACACCAGCGCGCCCACCTGATCCTTCGATTGGGTGGCGACGTCCGCCAACAGCATCGCCGAGGACAGCGCATACTCGAAACGCGGAACGTCTCCCTCGAGTTGCGTCATCATGCGGCCGCAATCGATGGCGAGCATCACCGTCTGCCCTTGTTCCACGGTGTACTCGCGCGAGATGAGGACGCCCCGTCGCGCCGTCGCCTTCCAGTCGATGCGGCGCGGTTCGTCGCCCACCACATACTCGCGCAGGCCGGATAGTGTTGAGCCGTCGCCGCGCCTGCGGATGTTACGCATGCCAAGATCGCGCAGACGGTGGTGCAGAGACAGCAGCCGGTAGTGACTGACGCCCGCCATCGACGGCACGACCACCACCTGGTCCGGCATCTCCCAGCGATACGTGCGGCGTACGAGGCCTAACCATCCATCGGCGCGTACCACGACGCGGCCCAACGCCCAGGTGCCGCGCTCGGCGCCCTCCAGCTCGATTGGAAGCGTGCACGGCGCGTCGGGCCGCACGACGCGAACGCCGAAGCGCGCGTCATCCGAGCGGACGCCGCGCGGCAGGTCGTCGTAGAGCGAGACGTGCAGCGCACGACCTGCAGCCACGCGGACCACGTATCGCCCCCCCGCCGCGTCGCCTAACCCGATGCGCTCCGGGATCGCCCGTTCGACTTCCAGTTGCCATCGCGCCGGCAACGTCAGCACGTCGAGCGCCACCGCGGCGACGAGCAGCCCGGTCACGAAGATCGACACCGCGGTCCCCTTCGGCGTGCCCGACAGGAGCCACACGAGCGACAGCAGTGCCGTCACGACCACCAATCGACGCGTCGGCACGATGGCGACCGCGGCCCGAACACTGCGCACGATCGCACGGACGACCCTGCGTCCGACCGAGCTCGGCGCCGCCGCCGGCGCACCGGCCACTGCCGACGTCATTGCGGCGCCGTGACGCGCATCAGGACGGCCTGCAGCACGTCGTCGCTGCTGCGGCCTTCGACTTCGACTTCAGGCGATACCACGACCCGGTGCCGCAGCACCGGGAACGCGAAGTCTTTCACGTCGTCCGGGGTGACGAAGGCCCGGCCGGCGAGAAGCGCTGCCGCGCGCGACACACGAAAGAGCGCGACGGTGGCGCGCGGCGATCCGCCTAACGTCAGCGCCGCCTCCTCGCGCGTCGCCCGCACGATCTGCGTGATGTATTCCCGCACCTCGGGCGCCACGGTCACGCCGTCCGCAGCCGCGCGCACCTCCGCGCACGAGTTCGCGTCGAGCACCGGTTCGAGACGCAGATCGGACGCGCGCTCGGCGTCGAAGCCAGCGGCGTAGTTGTCCAGGATCGCCAGCTCCGACTCCTTCGAGGGGTAGGCGACCTTGATCTTGAGCAGGAACCGGTCCAGCTGCGCCTCCGGCAGCGGATACGTGCCCTCGTACTCGACCGGATTCTGCGTCGCGAAGACGGTGAACAGCGGGCCTAACGAGCGCGCCGTGCCGTCGACGGTCACCTGCCGCTCCTGCATCGCCTCGAGCAGCGCCGCCTGCGTCTTGGCCGGCGCGCGATTGATCTCGTCCGCGAGCAGCAAATCCGTGAACACCGGTCCCGGACGAAACTCGCTCGTCCGTCCCACGTCCTGCAGCACCGTGGTGCCGGTGATGTCGGACGGCATCAGATCCGGCGTGAATTGAATGCGGCCAAAGCGCGCGTTGAGCGTGCTCGCGAGAAGCCGCACGAGCAGCGTCTTGGCCGTGCCGGGCACCCCTTCCACCAGCGCATGCCCGCGCGCCAGGAACGCAACCAGCACTTCGTCGATTACCGTGTCCTGCCCAACGACGCGGGACGCCACGGCGGCCCGCACCGCGGACATGCGCTCGGCCACTTGCTCGGCGGTCATCACGGAGTTGTCGCCCTCTCGATGTGGTCGATGGCAACGCCCACCGCAACCCACTCGGTGACGGCCATCGGGGTGGTCAACGCGCGCTCCAGCAGCGCTGCATCACTCGCGGTTGCCGGCACGCGCTCCGCGAGACGCTTCAGATAGGCATCGTCGGCCAGCGCGCCAGCGCCTAACGGATGACGCCGGCGGAGGCCGCGCACCAGGCGCCCGGTCGCCAGCCTCGTCGCGTGAATCCGCTCGTAGGCCAGCCGCAGCGCCCCGACGTGCTCGAGCGGCGACCGCCGCTCGATGCTCGCACGGCCGCGCGGCGCGAACGGCCGAACGCCGACGGCCAGAAGCAGCAGCACGCCGGCGGTCAATGCCTGCACGCCGGCTCGGCCGACCGGCGTCTTGAACATCGCCTCTCCGATCTGCTCGAACATGTCGTTCGTGCTGCCGTAGCCCTGATGAAACTCATCGAATACCAACGGGCGCGTGCGATCGATTCCTGCCCGTTCCAGCAGGCGCACCCCGAGAACCATCCCGGACGTGTCGCGCACGTTGTCGTTCCGCGCAAACGACCAGTCCGACACGATGACCGCCGACCCCATGCCTAACTTGCGCATCATGATCGCCGGCCGCACGCTCGTGTCGGCATGGACGGTGAGCAGCGTCCTCGTGTCCGGCGGAAAGACAGGCGCCGTGTCGCGCTCCGAGATCGCCACCGGAACCAGGTAGCGGGAAAACGAGCCGGCGCGGACGGCCGCCGAGTCGAGCGAGATCGCGCTGTCCGATCCGCCCGCCGCGGTCGACACCACCTCGAGATCGTGGTCGAACTGCGTCCGCCGGATGCGAAGGGAATCCGCCAACGGCGATCCCGCAGGCGGCGACACGACGATCGTCGCGCCTCGCCGGACCGCGCCTAACAGAGCGGACACTTCGGTGGCGCTGGGCTGATACGGAGGCGACATCAGCAGGTACGTGCCCGCCGGGTCCACGGGCACTCGAAACGCCGTCCGGCGGCGCTGGACGTTCCAACCGAGGCGTCGCAGCACATCGTAGAACGCGAGTGCGCCGAACGGCGACGTGTTGTACGTCGTGAGACGTGTATCGACGGCGCCCGCGGCGCCGCCCGGCGAAGAAATGATCGCCGCCAGCACCAACGTGCCCAACACGGGCAGCACGAAGATCGGACGCAGCCAGCGGTCGAGTCGTCGCTCAGCCATTGGGCCGCACCACCGGCGCTGCCAGCGCGTACAGCTGATGGTATCGTGCGGCGTCGCAGGTCCCGATGCCGTAAATCACCACCTCGTACGAGCGGCCGAACTCTCGAAATCTCCCGAACAGGGAGGACGAGTGCGTGCGCAGCTCGCGCGCATAGTCGCCCACCGTCTTCGATGGATGCAGGCGCACCTGCTGCTGCCGCGCTGCGCTTTCGAGCAGGGCAGCGTACAGCGCGTGCGCCGCGCTCGTGTAGTCGCCCGACGCGGCGAGCGCCTCGGCTGCCGCCCACGGATCTTGCCCGCTCGCGCCCCCCATGCCCCGCCAGACAGCGCCGCGCGCCACGTCCAGATGCTGCCATCGCCACATCATCACCGCCCGCCCAACGATGGCCAGGACTAACGCAGTCACCACCACCAGCAATGCCCAAAACAACACCGGTGACGCACGCAGCTGCTGATACCACGACATCACCAAGCCGAAGATGCGCAGGACCAGCGACACGAACCACTGCCAGATGGCCTGTCCCAACGTCAGGCGCTGGAACGTCCGGCCGCGGAACACGCTGTCCACGACAGCGGCTACACGATGGTCGGGGATCTGTTGGGCGAGAAGGAAGGGCATTGCGGTGCGCAGATAATAGGATGGCGGCGCAGATCGCGCCACGGGGTGCGTTAGCGCCGGACGACGCCTTCCAATCCACCCGCCACGAGCGATGCGATGTTCGCCATGATCACCGGTCGCAGCGCGCCGCCCGGCGACACGAGATACTTGGGCACCCACACCGGGTGAAACCACTCCTTGAACTCACGCACGCCCTGAAAATTGTAGAATCGTTCGCCGTGTCCGAACGCCGCCGTCCCCATCCGATGCCATAACGGCGCGATGGTGCTCGACTGCAATCCGGAGAGCGGCGCCATGCCGAGGTTGAACCACCGATAGCCCAGGGCTTTTCCCCACAGCATCATCTCGGACAAGGCGTATCGCATGACCCCCGGCGGCGCGCCCGGCGCGAACCGCATCAGATCGACTTCGATCTCTTCGTGACACCCTGACGGCCAAACGTTGGCGAACGCCACGATCGCGCCGTTTCGTCGCACGATCCCGGTTGGGAACCGCCGCACATAGCCGTCCGCGAAGTACCCCAGCGAAAAGCGTTTTTCGCGCGCGCGCTTCGCCGAGAGCCACGCGTCCGACACCGCCCGCAATTCGCTCAAGTGGGCGCCCACCGACTCCGCGGGCAGCATCTCGAAGCTGCACCCCTCTTTGACGGCCGTCCGCCAGGCGCGCCGGAGGCTGCGGCGCTCGGCGCCCTCGAGCGCGAAATCGCCCAACGAAACGCGCGCCTCCTCGCCCAGCTTGGCGACGCTCAAGCCGATGTCGAAATAGCGGTGCAGCTGCGCCATCCCGACTTTGTAGAACACCGGCCACGCCCCGTGCTTGTCGCACGCCGTGATGAACCGCATTGCCAGATCGGCGACTTCCTCGGGCGGCGCCACGGGATCGCCTAACGCAACCCATGTGCGGCGTGCCACCGCGTACATCACGAATCCCGTGCGCGTGTCGTTGAACAGAAGCGCCTTGTCACCCAGGAACGCGAGATTCGCGGCCGCTTCCGGGTAGGCGGCGACGATCGGCGCCACCGCGTCCAGATCCGCCTCCGCCGGCAGGCCGGGACGCGCCCGCGCCGGCTTCAGCAGGCGCGTTCCTGCCACGATCACCAGGACCACCACCACGCCCGTCGTCGACCGCAAGAACCGCGGCGCCTGCGCCCCCGGCGAGAAGCGCCAGAATGTCCCCGCGCTGATGTCGGGCCACCCGTACGAGATGATGCCCAACACGATGGATCCCACCACCACGAGCGTGATCGCCGCGATCCACGGCATCGTGAACCGCTCTTCGAACAAACTTGCTTTGCGATAGAAGAATCGCCGGCTCGCGACCAGGGCGCCCAGCATCGCCGCCAGCAGCACAGCCTCCTCGACATCCAGTTCCTTGAGAAGACAGAACAGCGCGCCGGCGCCTAACAACACGATGGCCAGGTGGTACGCCGCGTCCAGCCGCCGCCAGAGACCGCGGGCCAGAATCAGCAGCCCCACGCCGGCAAGGCTGCCGAAGAAGTGCGAGAACTCGATGACCGGCAGCGGCAGTACCTGCACCAGCCAGCCCAACCGCTCCGCTGCTGCCGGGGTCGCACCGGAAAAGATGAGGATCGCGCCGGCCAGAAACGTCGTTGCCGCCAGCAGGCGCGGCACCACCACCGGCGCCACCGATCCGCTCACGCGCAGCACCCGCTGGAGGGGGCGCTTGTGCCGCAGGAAAAACACGGCGCCGAACGCCACGGCCACCACGATGCTCGGCAGCAGGTAGTGCACGGTGTTGACGGGCACGTAACTGCCTAACCGATGCAGCGCCGTCGTGTCCTGCCACGGCGTCACCGGCGATCCGCCTCATAGGTCGCGCACACGCTGCGCACCGGACACCTGACGCAGTGGCGCACGCGGGCCGTGCACACCAACGCGCCTAACTCCATTAGCGCCTGATTATGGACATAGGTCGCGCGACCCGTCCGCGGCAGCAGCGCGCGCGCGACCGCCCAGATCGTCCGACCGCCCGCCGCGCGCGTTGCATCCAGCCCCGGCGCGACCACACGACGCACGACGCGCGCGACGTTCGTGTCCACGAGCGCCTCCCGCTGCTCGTAGGCGAACGAGGCCACCGCGCCGGCCGTGTACGGACCGATGCCCGGCAGCAGCCGCAGCGCGTCCGCACCCGATGGAAGCGCCGCCGGCGTGCCCGTCGCCGCGAGCCCGCGCGCCAATCGATGTAGATTCTTCGCGCGCGCGTAATAGCCTAACCCCGACCACGCCTCCATCACGCGCGCCGGCCGCGCCCGCGCCAACGCATCCAGCGTCGGAAATCGCTCCAGAAAGTCGCCGTACCTGAGCACGACCCGCGACACCTGCGTTTGCTGCAGCATCAGTTCCGAGACCAACACCCGATATGGATCGCGCGTCCGCCGCCAAGGGAGATCGCGGTGATGCGACCGATACCACGCGCGCAGCAACCGCCCGAACCGAAGACGGATCCCCGCGGCACGCCGGAGCACCGCTTTCTGCTGTGCCGCGTCTCGCCCGCCGTTCGATACGACGCGCTGCCTCATTGCGCGCGGCGAGCTCGACAGTGCACGCGCCCGGATCGTTCTATCGTAAGGTCCACGCCGAAACCTCGGCCCTCCGAAGCGGGTATTCAACGCCTGGTGCCCGCCCGCCCCGACCACAGTGTCGCGGCCGGCGAGCGCAATGCATCATTTCATCTTCTGCGGCGATGACCGCGAATCTCAAACCACTCACACAGCGGGCGCCCGCGCTCCCGCAGAAGGAGTCGCGTATGTCGCTTCGCCGCACGCTCACTATCGTCCTTTTACTTGGCGGCGCCATCGTCGCGGCGGCGCCCGCGCAGAAGGTGGCCACGTACGCGCCGGGCACACGCCGCTACCACCTCATCTCGGTCGTCACCCGCGGAGAAGATCAGAACGGTCAGCACAGCGAGTTCAAGATCACCAACGAACAGATCGTGTCCGTCATCCTGGCACAGCATGCGGCAGACACGCTCGATTTTTCCTATACCATGGACTCGAGTACGATCGTCGCCGACCCGCCCATTCAACTCCCCGACATCTCCAAGATGAAGGGAACACAGGTGCACGGGGTGATGTCGCCATCGGGCAGGGTGTACCACTACACGTCGTCCGCCGAGCCGAACGATCCCGACATGCAGAATCTCGTCGAAGGAATGAGCCGCTTCCTCGTCCCGTTGCCCGAACGCGCGCACGTGGGCAGCACATGGGTCGACACGACGAACAATGCCGTCGAGCAGAACGGTGCCCACCTCGATCTCAAGACGATCACGACATCCACGATTCTCGGCGACACGACGTACAACCGCCAGCGCGCCTGGCGCGTCCACCGCGCGGCCGCCTTGACCATCGCCGGATCGCAGGCCGCGTTAGGCCAGAGCCTGACGATCGACGGACACGGGTCCGGGGAAGGCGTGTACTATATCAGCAGCGATGGCGTGTTTCTGGGCTCCGCGGCGAGCCAGACAATGGCCATGAACATCAGCGAAAAGGAAACCGGGAAAACGATTCCGGTCACCCAGGCCGTTACATCGAGGGTCGAACTGCTGCACTGAGCGACCGGCCGCCCGCTCTATTCGTCGATCGAGCTGCGCCGCGATCGTTTTTGCTCGGAGCGCCGTTTTTTTTCCGTGAGGCGGCGCTCCTTCGCGACCCGCGGCGTCCGCGTCGGCACCCGCCGCTTGGGAATCACCAGCGCCGCACGAATCAACGCCGCGAGCCGATCTTCCGCCGCCTCACGATTCTGCCGCTGGCTCCGCGAGTCGCTCGCTACCACCCGCACGAAACCGTCCGAGTCAAGGCGCGACGCGAGCCGCTCCAGCACTCGCGCCCGGTCGGCATCGCCTAACGATCGCGACGTCGCCGGCCGCCACTGGATCTCTACCCGCGTCGCCGATCGGTTCACGTGCTGCCCGCCGGGTCCGCCCGACCGCGTCGCCCGCACCTCCAGCTCCTCGCGCGGAATGGTCACGCGCCCGTTCACCCGTACCCCGTCGCTCACGCGGGCACGGGTCCCTCGGCCGCCGCCCGGTGCACGCGCACGGCGGCAACCCGCTTCCCATCCATCGCCACCACCTCGAGCTCGCCGCCGGGGAAGGGAACCCGGTCACCCACCTTCGGCAACCGCCCCAACTGCGAGAACACATACCCGCCTAACGTCGACCAGCTCCCGTCTGGAATGCGGATGTTATGGTCCGAGCGCACGTCGATCAACGACATCGATCCTGCCAACTCCAGCACGCCATTCTGGATCAGCGCGTCACGCGCGGCAACGTCGTATTCATCGGCGATGTCGCCGATGACCTCCTCGATGAGATCCTCCATCGTCACGATGCCCGACGTGCCCCCGAACTCATCCAACACCACCGCCATGTGTGCGCGTGTCCGACGCAGGTCATCCAGCACGCGCTCCGCCGCCCTGGTATCCGGCACGTACATCGCCTCGCGCACCAAACGCTTGAGCGCAAATGGCTCGCGTCCGTCGCGCAGCCAGAGATCCTTCGCCAGAAGGACGCCCACGATGTCGTCCAGCGTTTCACCGTACACCGGGTATCGCGAATATCGTTCGCGCCGCAGCACCTCGAGCACCTCGGCCTCGTTGGCGTCCGCTTGCAGCGCCACCACTTCCGTCCTCGGCCGCATGACATCGCGCGCCTTCTTGTTGTGAAAGTCGAACACGCCGGCCAACATCTGCGTGTCGCTCTCGTCGAGAATTCCGTGCGCCCGCGCCTGCATGACGAGGAGCCGCAGCTCTTCGGGAGAGTGCACGCGCGCGGTTTCTTCCACGGTGTGCAAGCCGAGCAATCGGAGAAACGCGTTCGCCGCGCCGTTGAGCAGCGCGATGAACGGACGCATGACCGTCGAGAAAAATCGCAGGGGTAGCGCCACCCATCGGCTCACGCCTTCGGGATTCAGCAGCGCCATCGACTTCGGCGCGAGCTCGCCTAACACAATATGCAAAAACGTGATGATGACGAACGCGCTCGTCACCGCTGCCGCGCTGTGTGTCACCGTCGGCGACGGCACGTACCCGAACGCGCGCAGCAACCGGTCGATCACCGTCGCCATCGTCGCCTCGCCGATCCAGCCGAGCGCGAGCGACGCGAGCGTGATCCCGAGCTGGGTCGCCGAGATGTAGAGATCGAGATGCTTGAGCGTCTCTTGAACGACCTTCGCGCGCCGGTCGCCGCGGCTGGCTAACGCGTCGATCCGGCTCCTCCGTGCCCCCACCAATCCGAACTCCGCCGATACGAAAAAGGCATTGGCGAGCACGAGCAGCAGGACCGCGAGCAGCCGGATGAGAATGGCGCCCGCGGTGAGGTCGTCGGGTGGTGCGGCCACGTAACTCCTTGGCAGAGGCAGTCGTCGAAGATATAGCAAAACGCCAGGCGTCGCGCTAAGTCGGCCTCTCATTTCGCGACAAGACGCCCGGCTCAGATCCCGTCTGCATAAGACGGACGCGCGCCTCGACCGCCGACCCACTCGACCATAACGATGCTCGACCAGCGCCGCGTCCTCCGGTGGATCTACATCGGCCGCCTCTCGCTCGCCTCCGCGATTTTCGTCGCCGCGGTGCTCGCATGGCAGGCCGCCGAGGCGCGCGTCACGCTCATCGCCTCGCTCGCCGTCATCGCCGCCATCACCGTGACGGCGATATCCCGCTGGTACGAGTCGCAAACGCGACGCCCAACGGGCCGAGCGTTCTTCTACCTGCAAGCCGTGTTCGACGTCGCGCTCGTGACAGCCGTCGTGCACGTCACCGGCGGACAGCTGTCGCAGTTCGCCGCCCTCTACATCCTGGTCACCGCCGGCGCCTCCCTGCTGCTTCCCGCGGGCGGCGGTCTGCTCATCGCGGCACTCGGCATCTCGTGCTACATCGCCGACGTCATCATCTCGCGCACGGGCGCGATGGACGTCGGCATGATGCTGCAGTTAGCCGTGTTTGCCGGCGCCGCGCTCGGTGTCGCCTATTTGAGCGCGCGCCTCAAGGAGGCGGGCACCGACCGCGAAGAACTGGAAGCCCAACTCGCCCTGGCCCGACTCCAGGCCGAAGACATCCTCCGCAACATCCGCAGCGGTATCGTCACCATCGGCGCCCAACGCCGGTTGCTGTTTGCCAATCCGGCCGCCGGGGCGCTCCTCGGCTTCGATCACGCGTCTGCGCCCGGCCGCCCGGTGAGCGATGCCATCGCCAATGTGTGTCCCGCCCTCGCCGAGGCGCTCGATCACGCCCTCGCAGACGGCGAACGCGTCACGCGCGGCGAGGCCGTGATCACGCAGTCGACCCGATCGTTCCCGATCGGCTTTACCACGACGATCCTCGATGCGGATGGCGACGACGCGTCGCTCTCGGCCACCGCGATCTTTCAGGACATCACCGATAACAAGCGGCTCGAAGAGCTCCGGCTCCGCGCCGAACGACTCGAGGGCGTGGCCGAGCTGAGCGCATCGCTCGCGCACGAGATCAAGAATCCGCTCGCGTCCATTCGCAGCGCCGTCGAGCAGCTGGCACGGGCTCCGCGGGCCACCGATGATGAACGCACGTTAGGCACGCTCATTGTTCGCGAATCCGATCGGCTCGCCCGGCTGCTCACCGAATTCCTGGACTTCGCGCGCGTCCGGAAGACGCGCGGCGATATGGTCGACATCGGCGAAATCGCGCGCACCGCGACGGGACTCGCTGCCTCGCACCCCGATTGCACGCGCGGGATCGCCGTCGTGTATCAACCGCCGCGTGAACCGGTCTTTGTCGAAGGCGACGAAGATCTGCTGCATCGCGCGATTTTCAACATCACGCTCAATGCCATTCAGGCGTCGCCCGACAACGGTCGCGTCGCCGTCGAGATCCGTTCGCTCTCTCGCGACAACGTGCCACCCGGCGTGACGTTCCGCGGCGGCGCGGTTGCCTTGCGCGTGACCGACGTCGGCCCCGGCATCCCCGCCGCCATCAAGGACCGCGTGTTCGATCCATTCTTTACGACAAAGCCAGGCGGCACCGGCCTCGGCCTGCCCATCGTACACCGCGCCATCGAAGCACATCGCGGGTGCGTGCTCCTCGATACCGGTCGGCGCGGCACGCGCTTCACGGTGTTGCTCCCCTTGCCACAACCCGCCGGCGCCGAGGCCGCATGACATCCACCCAGGCCGTCAAGCCAAGCGTGCTCGTCGTCGACGACGAGACCGGAATCCTCGAGACCCTTCGCATCCTCCTCAAGAACGAAGGCTTCACGCCGCACGTTGCGTTAGGCGGTAAGCAGGGCCTCGACCAGATCGCCGCTCTTGCACCGGATATCGTCATCACCGACGTGCGCATGCCGAGCGTCACCGGCCTCGAAATCCTCTCGGCGGCTCGCGCCAAGGATCCCGATCTGCCCGTCATTCTCATGACGGCCCAGGCCGATCTTCGTTCGGCAATCCAGGCGGTCAACGAAGGCGCCTACTACTATATCCAGAAGCCGTTCGTCAACGGCGACATCGTCGCGATCCTTCGGCGCGCGGCCGAGCACCGCCAGCTGCGTGTCGAGAACCGGTCGCTCCGCCAGGAAATCAGCCGCCGCGATCGCAACGGTGCGAACCAGCCCGTTGGGCGAAGCAAAGCCTGGCTGTCCGTGCTCCGCTTGGCCGAAACCGTCGCGCCGACGGAGTCCACCGTGCTCATTCAGGGCGAGTCGGGCACGGGCAAAGAAGTGATCGCGCGCTACATCCATCAGTTGTCCGCGCGTGCGTCGGGCGCGTTTCTGTCCATCAATTGCGGCGCGCTGCCGGAGAGCCTCCTCGAGAGCGAGTTGTTCGGCCACGTGAAGGGCTCGTTCACCGGAGCAATGAAGGACAAATCGGGCCTCTTCACCGCCGCCGGTGGCGGCACGTTCTTCCTCGACGAAATCGGCGAGACCACGCCGTCCACGCAGGTCAAGCTGTTGCGCGTGCTCCAGCAGCGCGAAGTCATTCCGGTCGGCGGGACCGAAGCGGTGCCGATCGATACGCGCCTGCTCGCCGCCACCAACCGCGATCTCGAGGAAGAGATGAAGCGCGGTTCGTTCCGCAGCGATTTGTTCTACCGCCTCAACGTGTTCGCGCTGCACTTGCCGCCGCTGCGCTCGCGCCGCGACGACATCCCGCTGCTCATCGATGCCTTTCTCCATCGCGCTGCACAACAGCGGGCGGCGGACCCCAAGCGCCTAACGGACGCCGCGCTCGATGCGATGCAAGCCTACGCCTGGCCCGGCAACGTGCGCGAGCTCGAGAACGCGCTCGAGCGCGCCGTCATTCTGAGCGACGGTGACACGATCGACGCCACCGCCCTGCCCGAGCGCATCACCGAGCGCCGATCCGAGCCGCTGGTCACGACACACGAGATCGCGGCCAACCCGACGCTCGACGTCATCGAGCGCGCCTACATCATGTGGGTGCTCCAGAGCGAAGGGGGCAACAAGAGCCGCGCCGCCGAGGTGTTAGGCATCGATCCGTCGACGCTCTACCGCAAGCTCTCGCGGTACGGAGTCGCCGAGTGACCCCTCGGCCCGAAGGCACGTCCGGCCGCCGCGCGGCGCGGTTCAGCGCCTTCACCTCGCTCAAGGCGGAGATGATTCTCAGCCTCGCCGTGCTCAGCACGGCGGCGCTGTCGCTCGCGGCGCTCAACGTGATCGCGCTCCGCGATCTCGTCGTGAGCCGGCACGGCGCGCTCTATCTCGCGCTGTTGATCATCGCCGACGTCGTGGTGTTCGTTGCCTTCGGCGCCTACAAGGTTCAGGGACTCGTCCTCGATCCCATCGACCGGGTGGTCGAGGCCACCGAGGCCATCGCCAATGGCGACCTCACGCGCCGCGTCCCGCACGGGTCGACTATCGAGCTCGCCCGACTCGCGCGCAGCATCAACCGGATGACCAGCCGCCTACTCGAGGAGCAGGCCCAACGCGGACACCTCGAGAAGGTCGCCTCGGTCGGCCGGTTGGCGGCAGGCGTAGCGCACGAGATCGGCAATCCGTTAGGCGCAATCGACGGCTATGCCCACCTGCTGCGCCGCAGCATGAATGGCAACGCCGACGCCGCCGACGCCATCGCGGGGATCGAACGCGAGAGCGCGCGCATCGACCGCATCATGCGCGGCATGCTCGACTACGCGCGTCCCCGCCACCGCAGCCTCGAACCGGTGAATCTCAACGCGATCGTGTGCCGTGTCGCCGAGATGCTCGCCGATCAAGGCGCCCTCCGCCAGAGCCGCCTCACCCTCGCGCTCAACGACCAGCTGCCGCCCCTCACCGGCGATGCGCACGAACTCGAGCAGGTGATGGTCAATCTCTTGCTCAACGCCGTCGACGCGATGAGCGGCAGCGGCACGGTGAACGTCATCTCGGAGTGCATTCCTTTCGTCGACATCACGGAGGCCGGAGATCGGCGGCGCGAGGACGCCGCGGCGATCGCGATCGACCGCCAGCCTAACGCTCGCGTCCGCGCCTGGCTGCGCTCCGTTGGAGAACTGCGTGAAGTGATCACGTTGGTCGTCGCCGACAGCGGTCCCGGAATCCCGTGGAGCGAGACCGAGCGCGTCTTCGACCCGTTTTTCACCACGAAAGAACCGGGCAAGGGAACCGGCCTCGGTCTCGCCATCGTCGCACGGATCGTCGAAGGCCTCGGCGGAACGGTGTGGGTGCGCGAAGCGCGCGAGGGCGGCGCCGCATTCGTGATCTATTTCCCCGTGCCGTTGCAAGAGCCGTCCGACGATCTGGCCGCCGACATCCTGCCGCTCGAGCCGGCATCGTGAAGATTCTCATCGTCGACGACGAGCCGGGACTCCGCCAAACGCTCGATCGCATTCTCGGTGCCGAAGGCTTCGACACCACGACGGCAAGCCATGCCGCCGAAGCGCTGGAAACGCTCGCGCGCAGCGATGCGGACCTCGTCCTCTGCGACCTGCGCATGCCCACGATGGGCGGCCTCGAGTTCCTCGAGCGCTACGAAGCACAGCACGGCCGCGGGCTCGTCATCGCGATGAGCGCATACGGCGACGCCGACACCGCGATCGCCGCCATGCAACGCGGCGCCTACGACTACATCCAGAAACCGTTTCGCGCCGAAGAAGTGATCCTCTGTGTCCGTAAGGCAGCCGAGCGCGAAAAGCTCCGCGCCAAGGTCGAGCGGTTGGAAGAAGAACTTTCGACCATGCGCGGCGGACCCATGATCGGTCGAAGCCCGGCGCTGCTCTCCGCCATCGCCGTCGCTCGCAAAGTCGCGCGCCACCCATCGACGGTCCTGATCACGGGCGAGAGCGGAACCGGAAAGGAGTTGATCGCGCGTCTCGTCCACGACGAAGGTCCGCGCGCCGACAAGTCCTTCGTCGCCGTCAACTGCGGCGCGATTCCCGAGATGCTCCTCGAATCCGAGCTGTTTGGGCACGTCAAAGGCTCGTTCACCGGCGCGACCAGCGACAAGCCCGGCCTTTTCGAGGAGGCAGACGGCGGCACGTTGTTCCTCGACGAAATCGGCGAGTTGCCCGCTTCGCTCCAGGTCAAGCTCCTGCGCGCACTTCAAGAGGGAGAGGTGCGCCGCGTTGGCGCCAACACCGCCCGCCGCGTGGACGTACGCGTCATCGCGGCGACCAATCGCGATCTCGCAGCAGACGTGAGCGTCAATCGCTTTCGCGGCGACCTGTACTACCGCATCAACGTCGTGTCGATTCGCCTCCCGCCGCTGCGCGAGCGCCGGCAAGACGTCGCCGAGTTGGCGCTCCACTTCTTGCGGCGCCACAACGCGCGGCTCTCGCTCGACGTTAGGCACATCGCACCGGACGCCATGCGCATGCTGACCGCGTATCCGTGGCCCGGCAACGTACGCGAGCTCGAGAACGTAATCGAGCGCGCGCTCGTCATGGCGACTGGCCCGAGCATCGAGGCCGTGCATCTCGTCGATCTCACGGCCACGACGCCTTCGACGGACAGCACGGCCGCCGAGCCGACGGACCTCTCGGTGAAACGTCAAACCGAACAGCTCGAACGCGTGCTGATTCAGCGCGCGTTGCAGCAGACGCGCGGCAATCGGACACGCGCGGCCCAACTCCTCGAGCTCTCGCACCGCGCGCTGCTCTACAAAATTCGAGACTACGGCCTTGGCGATTGATTGGCGAAATCAGATTCCTTGCCGATTGTGCGTTGCGGCGACGCGCGCCCTTCGTCCTGACTGAATGGGGCCGTGTCTCTCGACTGATGGTTGCGCGATGGGCCCGGCACTGCAGGTCGCTCATGATGCGAGGTACGAATGAAAAGATCTGTTGCAGGCGTGACCCTGGTTGAAATGGTGATTGTCTTTGCGTTGATCGGCATCATCACCGCGATCTCGCTGCCGAAGCTCGCAAACAGCACCGATGTACTGGCCGTGAGAAGTGCACGTTCGGAAGTGGCGTCGTACGTGAGCCAGGCTCGTGCACTGTCGATCCAAAGCGGTCGCGTCGCGTACTTCGTTCGCAGCGGCAACGCGATCCAGCTGGTGGTGACGACCACGAGTGGAGGGAAAAGCCGCTTCGCATCGCAGAATCTGGGTAGCGGAAATGGCGTGACTCTCGCTGCGTCACCAAGTGACACGATTACGTTCGATCCCCGCGGCGTGCTCCTGACGGGCGCGTATTCCACTTCCCCGAAAATCCGCATTTCCCGCAACGGCGTACAAGATTCGGTGTGCGTCGTCGGTTGGGGAAAGGTCTCGGTAAGCCAATGCCAACTCGCACAGTGATCAACCAGGCTCGGAACAATCGCGGCTTCACCATCGTCGAGGTGCTCGTCGCCATCGTCATCATGGCGTTGGGCGTGTTAGGCCTGGCCGGCACCGCCACCAGCGTCTCACGCCTCATCGGCGGCGGCGCCGAACAGACGATTGCCGCGAACGTCGCCCTCAGCCGCTTCGAGCAGATGCGGAGCACCTCGTGCGCCAGCGTCACCAGCGGGACCGCCACCACCCGTGGCATGACCGAGCACTTTCACGTGACGAGCATCGGCGCCGCTCTCGACAGCGTGACCGACTCCGTCACCTACAAAGCGGCCGGCGGACGAAAGCCGTCGCCGCTCGTCTTCACGAGTTACGTCAAGTGCTGAACGCTCGCGTCCGGATTGACCGCCGCGCTGCGCGTCGCGGCTTCACGCTCATCGAGCTCATCGTCGCGATCGTGCTGCTGGCGATCGTCGCCGGCGGCATGATGGGAATCATTGTGCGCCAGCAGCGCTTCTATTCCGGTTCGTCGGGCGTGCTCGAAACACGCGGCAGCGTTCGTGACGGCGTCGCGATGCTGACGTCCGATCTGCGCTCGTTGTCGCCGAGCAAAGGCGACATTTATGCGATGGGCAGAACGTTCATCGATTTCCGGTTAGTCACCGGCGCAGCGATCGCCTGCACGATCAGTGTCGATCGCAAATCGGTCACCGTGCCGCCGCTCGTGCTGTCCACGAATACGGGTCTCACATCGTGGATCGCTGCGCCGCAGAACGGCGATTCCGTCTTCGTTTACGACGCCGATACCAGCGTCAACGCGTCCGATGACAAGTGGGATCCTGAACAGCTGTCGTCGCCCGCCACGGGATCAGCTAACTGCCCAACGACGAGCGGATTCACCACGACGGCTGGTGAAGCAGGATCAGGATGGCTCATTCCAATCAACACCGCGCTACCGTCCACTGTGTCCGTCGGAGCTGCGATGCGTTTTTTCCGCCGCGCGCGATATCAGTTGTTCCAGGCGTCGGATAACCTCTGGTACCTCGGCTTCTACGATTGCCTTCCGACGCGAACGCCGGCGTGCACGGCACTCGAACCGGTGAGCGGCCCCTATCTGCCGGCCGCCAACGCCGGAACGAGCGGCCTCGAGTTGACCTATTACGACTCCACCGGTGCCGTCACTGCAGACTCGTCGAAGGTGCGGCGCATCGGCATTGTCACTCGCGCGCAGAGTCGAAGCATCATTCACACGCCGGGCCGAGCTCAGGGATTCTACCAGGACTCGCTGTCCGTTTTTCTCGCCGTCCGCAACTGACAGATGAACGCACTTCCGAGGAGGTCGACGATGATCGCGCGGTCGCCACGACGTGGCTTCGCACTCACGGTGGCGCTGGTCGCCATTGTGATTATCGGCGCGCTCATTGTGGGCGTATTCTTCGCCGCCACACAGGAGTTCCGTATTGGTCGCAACACGGTGCTCCAAGCGCGCGCACTTACCGCCGCCGAATACGGTCTCAATGCTATCGTGTCGACGGGACAGTGGAGCAAGTCCTGGAACAACACGTCTATCACCGGGACGTTGGACACCACGAGAGCGTATTCGCCCGGCGATGGTTCGGTCGACACAGTCCGCGTGGTGTATCTCGGGAACGGTGAGTTCGCCATCACATCGGAAGGACGCGTCGGTACCATTGTCGGCGCGCAAGCCCGCAAACGGCTCGGTGCCATCGTGGCGCTCAACTTCCCGACTGTGAAGTTGCTCGGTGCTTTGACCACGCGCGGTAGCACCAAGATCGGTGGAAGCTCGTTCATCGATGGCATCGATGACACCGTAGGCAACTGGAACTGCCCGCCGGCGGCCGCCTCACTGCCCGGTATCGCGATCGCGGACTCGACCCAAATCACCACCCAGGGCTGTAACAACGATTCGTGCGTCGCGGGTAGCCCGAAAATCCAACAGACGCCACTGGCGAACAACGACAGCACGTACACGCAATTCGGAAGCGTCTCGTTCCAAGACCTCGCATCGAGCGCCAACCTGACGTATGCGGGCGGCACATTGAATGGTATGGGCCCCTCGTATACCGGCACGGCATGCAAGACGACCGACCAGAACAACTGGGGCGACCCGCTCCGAACCGTGCCCGCAACCGCGTATTGCAGCAGCTACTATCCGGTCATCTACTCCAACGGCAACCTTTCTGTTACGGGCGGCGTTGGGCAGGGCATGCTGCTCGTGAACGGCGATCTTTCGGTTGCCGGCGGTTTCCAGTTCTTCGGCATCGTGATCGTGACCGGCCACCTCAAGACAACTGGAACCGGCGGACACTTTACGGGCGGCGTGCTAGCGCAGAACGTCGACCTCGAGCAGAACACCGTTCTCGGAAACGCGGTAATTACTTACTCG